>NC_019954.2:0-250000 GCF_000328765.2 Tepidanaerobacter acetatoxydans Re1 | reverse complement strand
AAACTAGTGGTCTTTTCAAACGTCAGTATTCGTCATTATTCTCTTTTTCGTCAATTTACGGCATTAAATTCTGGCTATACTCTTTTATGCTGCTTAATTCTTTTATTTTTATTAAATGTGACATTTATTTTGTATTGAAATAAGGTTATTGTTTAGGTCTCATGGTAGGGAATAATATGACATCGCGGATTGAATAAGAGTCTGTAAGCAGCATAACAAGGCGATCAACACCTATGCCCATACCACCCGTAGGAGGCATTCCATATTCAAGCGCATTTATATAGTCTTCATCGAAAGCATGAGCTTCTTCATCGCCGGCTTCCCTTTCTTTTAGCTGCTGCAAAAACCTTTCTCTTTGATCTATCGGATCATTTAGCTCAGAAAAAGCATTAGCTATTTCCCTTCCTGTGACAAAGGCTTCAAACCTGTACGTAAGGTCGGGATTGTCCTCTTTCTTCTTTGCCAGAGGCGATATTTCTATAGGATAATCATATATAAAAGTGGGTTGAACCAGGTTTTGTTCCACCTTTTCTTCAAATATGAGATTTAGCACTTTGCCCTTTGTGTCGCAGTCTTTTATCTCTTCTATATGTAATTCTCGAGCAACTTTTCTTGCCTCTTCATCAGAAGCTATAGAGTCAAAGTCTATACCTGTAAAATGTTTTACCGCTTCAACCATAGTCATTCTAGTCCACGGTGGTGTTAAATCAATTTCCTCCCCTTGATAGGTTATCTTCGTAGTGCCTAAAACTTTCTCGGCTATATATGCAATCATATCTTCAGCCAATTTCATCATATCTTTATAATCTGCATATGCCTGGTAAAGTTCCACCATCGTAAACTCGGGATTATGCTTGATGGAAATACCTTCATTCCTAAAATCCTTGCCCAATTCGTATACTTTTTCAAATCCACCTACTATAAGCCGCTTTAGGTATAGTTCTGTAGCTATCCTTAAATACAGCTGCATGTCCAAAGCATTATGATAAGTAACGAAAGGCCTTGCAGCAGCACCACCTGCTATCGGCGACAGCACAGGAGTTTCTACCTCAACAAAACCTTTGTCATCTAAAAACTGTCGCATTGCCGATATAATTTTACTTCTAGTAAGAAATGTTTGCTTTACTTCAGGATTGACTATTAAATCTAAATACCTTTGCCTGTATCTTATATCAGTATCTTTTAACCCATGCCACTTCTCAGGCAAAGGTCTGAGCGATTTAGCAAGAATAGTCATGTTGTTAACAGATACGGATATTTCGCCTCTTTTGGATTTAAAAACATTTCCCTCTATACCTACTATATCTCCAATATCCAGTAATTTATACAAATTAAAAGTGTCATCAGATACATTATCTTTCCTAATATATACTTGTATCTTGCCTGTATTGTCTTGAATATCAAAAAAAGCCGCTTTACCATGGCCTCTTATTGCCATGATCCTGCCGGCTATTTTTACATTTTGATTTTCAAGCTCGTCAAAGTTTGCCTTTATTTGCTGGCAATTATGAGAATAGGGGTATTTGTCGCCAAAAGGGTTTACACCCATATCTTTTAATTCTTGAAGCTTTTGCAGCCGAACTTTTTGGATTTCATTAATTTCACTTTGGTCGTTCAAATAATCCATTAAAAAACCTCCATTATTTATTTCATGATATCCATGATTTCATACTTAATTATTCCAGCAGGTACTGAAACTTCTACGATAGAACCTTTTTTCTCTCCAATTAGAGCATTTCCTACCGGTGATTCATTAGAAATCTTATTTTCAATAGGATTAGCCTCAGCCGAGCCGACAATCATGTACTCAAAAATATCTCCCGTATCCAAATCCTTAAGTTTTACCTTAGAGCCGACACTTACTACATCGGTAGATATATCTACTTCATCAATTAGTTTAGCATTTCTTAGTTTTTCTTCAAGAAGAGCAATTCTCCCTTCCACAAAGGCCTGTTCGTTTTTTGCTTCATCATACTCAGAGTTCTCGCTAATATCGCCAAAGTCAATAGCTTGCTTTATTCTAGCTGCAATCTCACGGCGTTTTACCGATTTTAAGTATTCAAGCTCTTCTTCCATCTTTTTCAAGCCTTCCTGGGTGAGCACAACTTCTTTTTTTGCCATTTAATTTTTTCTCCCCTCTAGTTTTGCCAAAATGTACGTTTCTAATATATGTTCCAATATGATTTTTTATTCTGGCAATAATTATAAACCGTGTATCATTCTGTCAGCCTAGGTTCAATCGTATATATATAGTAGAATAAAAATCGAGCATATGCTAATAATCCTCTTCAATTTAAAAAAATTATGAAGAGGTCTAGCAAAGCCCAAATATTAATTACTTCGTATGCACCTAGCTCATCACTTCTAAGATATTATAATTCAGCAGGTTATTTATGTCAAGAAGCTTTTTATGTTTATTTTCCAAAAATTCATATCGGTTTATTTTGCCCTTGAAACAGGAGAAAATTTATATCAAACTGTTTAATAATAAATATGGCACATGCTTTAAATTTAGACTATAATTGAAGAGTACATATTTCAATGATTAGATAAAAATATGGAGGTAATATACTTGTTTGGTCTTGTCCTTGAGGGCGGCGGTGCTAAAGGTGCTTATCAGATTGGAGCATGGAAGGCTCTAAGAGAGTTGGGCGTAGATATAAAAGGTGTGGCTGGAACATCAGTAGGTGCCTTAAACGGCGCCATGATAGTTCAAGGTGATTTTGAAAAGACATACGACACATGGTACAATATTTCATTCGATAAAATTCTTAATATTGATGATAGCGAAATAGCTGCTATTAAAAACAGGGAGCTGTTTCCGGAGAACTTCTTTCATGTTGTAAGAACAATAAGAGAGCTGTTTTTCGAACATGGCCTTGATATCACACCGCTTAGGCAGCTTTTAAACTGCAACATATGCGAGGACAAGGTAAGGCATTCCGGAAAGGATTTTGGTATCGTAACAGTCGCACTTACTGATTTAAAGCCTGTTGAACTTTATATAGAAGATATACCAGAGGGAAAGCTCGTAGATTATCTGATGGCAAGTGCCAATCTTCCTATTTTTAAGATGGACAAAATTGATGGCAAACTATTTATTGACGGAGGGTTTTTTGATAATTTCCCCATTAAGCTTTTAATGGCAAAGGGTTATAAAGATATAATAGGCATACGATTATACGGAATAGGAAGAACGCGCAGAATAAATAAAGATAAATTGAATTTGATTACAATTGAACCATCTGAAGATTTAGGTGGAACACTTGATTTTTCTTCTGAACGTGCCCGTAGAAATTTAAACTTGGGATATTATGATACATTAAGTGTTATAAATAAATACAGCGGTCGATTTTATTACATTATTGCAAATCACCCCGAGGACTATTACGCCAACATATTTTTTAATCTCAGCCGTCAAACGGTCCTAAAACTAGCTAACATTATGGGACTTCCCGAAAAAATGCCATATCGGCGCTTGCTTTTCGAAAAAATCATCCCAAGGCTTTCTGAAATATTGGGACTTGGCTCCAAAGCATCCTATAAAGATATATTTATAGGTATTCTTGAAAAGGCGGCTGTATTAGACGGGATAGAAAAATTTAAAATTTACGATTTTGATGAGTTCCTATATACCGTAATTTCCAAGCACCAAAAAACTTCAGAGCATATTTCCGATAAAATTCCCCGTTTATTAAAAAAATCCGACCTTGTATTGAAAACCGTAAAAGAACAATTGTCACCCGAGATTATTGATGTATTTATTGATGAGCTGAAGATAAGGTTTAATTAATAAATTCTATCAAGAATACGGCCTGTGAAGTTGCCAGTATTTTAAGCAATAGAAAAGAAAAAGGAAGGTAAACCTTCCAGATTGTAAATACTAATTTAACCCATAACAAGCGAGAGAATGGCTTTTTGCACATGTAGCCGATTTTCTGCTTCATCAAATACTACAGAGTGTTCACCTTCAATTACTTCTTCGGTTATTTCTTCACCTCGATGAGCAGGCAGGCAGTGCATAACTATTACATTTTCATCGGCAACAGAAAGTAGTTCTTGGTTTATCTGATAACCTGCAAATACTTTCTTCCTGTATTCAGTTTCTTCTTCCTGCCCCATGCTGGTCCAGACATCGGTATAAAGCACATCGGCATCTTTGGCCGCCTCAAAGACATCATCTGTGAGAATTATTTTTGAGCCGTTCATTACGGCATCGGCTTTTGCCTTATTAACTACTTCTTTATCCGGTAAAAATTCTTCCGGAGATGCTACGGCAATATCCATACCTACTTTGGAACAACCAAATATAAGCGAATTTGCCATGTTGTTTTTCCCATCGCCGATAAAGGCTAATTTTAATCCGCTGAGTTTTTTCTTTTTCTCTTGAATGGTAAATAAGTCCGCAAGCACCTGACATGGGTGGGTGTAATCCGTCAACCCGTTTATAACCGGTATATCTGCATATTTAGCCAAAAGTTTTACATCATCATGGCTATATGCCCTTATCATTATGCCATCAAGATAGCGCGATAAAACTCGAGCCGTGTCGGGAATGGTTTCTCCTCTCCCAATCTGAATATCCCTATTGCTCAAGAAAAGAGCATGCCCTCCTAGTTGCCACATAGCTACTTCAAATGAAACTCTGGTCCTCGTTGAAGATTTTTCAAAAATCATACCAAGGGTTTTCCCTTTTAGTGTTGATAATCCGCTCCTAATTTATGCATTGTTTTAAGTGTTTCACATTTGTTTAGAATCTCTTCTATTTCAAGGTTGCTAAGATCATATAAGCTCAAAAGATCTTTCCCCTTCAGTAAACTGCTTTCCGCATTCTGCCATGGATTTACGCTCATATACATACGCCTCTTTCGTAATTTTGTTTATAATTATACATTAAAATGTATTATTATGCAATAGCTTTTTTAATTTTATTTTTCTATATAAATTATTTTGATTAATTTTGAGAAATATATTATTATGTATCAAGAATAATTACTAGGAAAGGCGGGGAAATAATGTATGATGTGACTATTGTAGGTGCGGGACCTGCCGGTCTTTCAGCAGGTTTATATGCTGCTAGAGCCAAACTGTCAACAGTTATTATCGAAAAAATGTATCCTGGCGGTCAGGCCGCTATAACTTACCGCATAGAAAACTATCCGGGATTTTCTGATGGCATAGGCGGCATCGAGCTTACTGATGCAATGAAATCTCAGGCTGAAAAATTCGATGCCAAATTTTTAAATGGCTGTGTCGAAAAAATCGAAAAACAGGATGGGGTTTTTAGAGTTTTTATGAATGGCGAAAGCATTACAGCCAAAACTGTTATTTTAGCTTCAGGTGCACAGCCAAAAAAAATTGGGGTCAAGGGAGAACAAGAATTTACAGGTAAAGGCGTTTCTTATTGCGCAACTTGCGATGGTGCTTTTTATTTTGACAGAACCGTAGCAGTGGTAGGCGGCGGCGATACTGCTATTGAAGAAGCTTTATTTTTAACCCGTTTTGCAAGTAAAATCTATGTAATACACCGCCGTGATCAATTAAGAGCTACAAAAATCCTTCAGGAACGTGCATTCCAAAATGATAAAATTTCATTTGTTTGGGATTCGGTAGTAAACGAAATAAGAGGAGAAGACGCTGTCAAAGAAGTGATAGTTAAAAATGTAAAGACAGGAAGTTTGAATTCTATCCCTATTGATGGAATTTTCGTGGCTATAGGCCAATCTCCCGCCACTAATTTTGTTAAAAATTTAGTTGTTTTGGACGAACAAGGTTATATCATTACAAATGATAAGATGATGACAGATGTTAGAGGGATTTTTGCCGCCGGCGACGTACGTCAAAAGCCCTTGCGGCAGGTCATTACTGCTGCAGCCGATGGCGCTATCGCTGCTGTAGAGGCAGGAAGATTTATCGAAGGGCAATAGATCAGTTTTTTAGTAATAGTATAATGTATGCGGGTAAAATAATTTTTATTCTTTAAATTGGGACAAATATAGCAGGGGCAGCGTGCCGGATTAGAAAGCTTTTGTACCGTCGGCAAGGCGAATAAATTCCGCAAGCCCCTGCTTGTCATATTATAGACGCAAGTTTAATAGTAGTCTGCAGCTTAATTTAATTTATTTACCGCATATAATATCACATAACTCCTTTTGCATTACAGCTTGACCGTTTTTCCGAACTCGCATATTATCCCCTGAAATCTCATCTATTACAGCAATTTCCCCTTCAACCCTGGCAAACTCAAATTTTATATCAATCAATTCGAGATCAAAACGCTCACATTCCTGTTTCACTATTTTAGTAATTTTCTTTGTAAGAGCAATGGCTTCGCTGACCTCTTCTTTTGTCATTAATTTAAGCTGAACTAATGCTTCTTCATTTATAAGCGGGTCACCTCTGTCATCGTCTTTAAGAGTTATTTCAACCAGATAATCTAATGGCTGATCTTCTTCTACATATCTGCCATATCTTCTAACAAAGCTGCCGGCAGCCTTTAACCTGCATATAAACTCCAGTCCATCACCAAATGTATCTGCTCGTTTTACAAGCATGGTATTTTCCTTTAAATCTGCATCAATATAATGGGTACGGATACCATCCCTTTTTAACAGCTCAAAAAAATGCTTTGACAACTTGAGAGAAGCATTGCCCTTGCCTTCGATTTTACCGATTACGGTATTAGCTCCAGGATCTACCACATCACCCGTTCCGGTTACATCATCGCGAAATTTAAGCAGTATATTGCCATCACCTGTGTCAAAAACTGTTTTAGTTTTCCCTTCTCGAATTTTTTCCACATTAAAACCTCCATCAATTTAGAATTTGGATAAGTAAGGTTTACACCAATATTTTAACATACACCGTATCGGACCGCAAAAAACTTCAAAAAATGATTTCAAATAATCAACTATCAACCGTTTCGATTCTTTCATCGCCTTTTCGTGCCGAAGCGGCATATACCCCTATAAAAACTAATATACCGCCGATAATCGTATAGATGTTCCAATCTTCTTTTAATAATATTATGCCTATGATTACAGCAACCATCGGATTTACGTAGTTAAACACCGCTGTTTTAGACGCTCCGATAGTTTTTATGCCTTTATACCACATGTAATAAGAGTATACCGAACAAAAAACGGCAAGATATAGCGCCGCAGCCCAGGTAGTAATCGATGCTGCCTTTACAGAATTAATAAATGCCGGAGTAAAAGCAATTGGCAGCACAGTTATTGTTGCATAAATATTTATATATGCCATCACCACAAAAGGATCATACTTGTCAACTAAATTTTTCCCTAAAACCGTAAAAAGTGCCCAAACTAATGAATTTAAAAGCAGTAGTAAATCGCCATAAATAGTACTACGACCAATAGAAATTCCCTTACCTGCCGTAAAAACCAAAAATACTCCCACAAAAGCAATTAAAATACCAAGCAAATCGCTATAATTTAGCTTTTCCTGATGAAACAACTTTGCTGATAGGAATATAGTAAATATAGGGCTTGTAGCAATTAAAATAGAAGAATTGACTGTAGTAGTCATATCAAGTCCATAGTATTGGATGAAAAAATATAGTACTACACCTAAAAAGCCCAGTATCCACAACCACTTCCTATCTTCTCTTTCTATAACATAATCTCTGTAGAAAAGCTTAACAATGCAAAAAAATATTATCGAAGCTAGTATAAATCTTAAAACTGCAAGATGCACCGGGGATAATTCCCGAAGCCCAATTTTCGAAACAGACCATGAAGTTCCCCAAAAGCAGGCTACACTAAACAGACTAATATACATCCGTTTTTCAGAAGACATAATAAGCACCTCATTAAACTGGGATATCTGGAAAATATCATATCACATTTCTATTGATTTGGGTTACTTTTTATAAAAACTAGATCATGATTTTAATGTAAAAACCCTCTTTTCCTAAATCATTGTCAGTATATGGCGTATCTTATTATAATCAGGAACAATATTTCGGCATTTCTAGCTCGAAATTATCTTTCTACAGTGGAATCTATCATGATTTATCGTAAAAAGTCAGTTTTGCCGTAAAATCACAGTTAAAGTTCAATGGCAATAACGTGTATAACGTGCAATATAAGCGGGAGACCAATGGTCTCCCCTACTCTATGATATATGATTTATTAACATATAACTTACCTACAACAAATGATTTATCAACGTATAACCTTCACTACAACAAATGACTTACCTACAATAAATGATTTATTAAAGTAGGATCTCACTACAATATATAATAAATTACCAATCTTGCATGGTATAAACTGGAAGACCTTGCAGCAACCTCCCTACAATATATAATGAATTACCAATACGTAGAGGCGGTCATCGACCGCCCACTTTTCCACACAATAACGCATATTTTCTATTATACACATCATTAGGAAATCAAAAACCAAATATATTGTATACGGTGTTATTTCAAGTCCCTTATAGGTAGGTTATAAGCTGGGATAGAGAAAGATAAAGACAAAAGAAGAAAAGCGTTTCAATCCCTTATAGGTAGGCTATAAACTTCTTTGATATATTCATTATCAAAAGTGAATTCAAGGGCGTTTCAATCCCTTATAGGTAGGCTATAAACCCAGACAAGAGTGATTGCGCAAAAAAAGATTGTGAGTTTCAATCCCTTATAGGTAGGCTATAAACAAAGAACGGGTTAGACCAATTTAGGGCATTAGAGCCGTTTCAATTCCTTATAGGTAGGCTATAAACGTGGAAGGTATTATTAGCGAATCGGTTGACAAGTTTATGTTTCAATTCCTTATAGGTAGGCTATAAACTATGAAATATGGGCATGTATTGACTGGGACAAAGTAGAGTTTCAATTCCTTATAGGTAGGCTATAAACGAATCCCTTGCCAGTTCTTGATATTCTCTCCTCTTTTGAGTTTCAATTCCTTATAGGTAGGCTATAAACTGCGGATAGCACTTGATAAAAAGACTTTGTAGGCATAGTTTCAATTCCTTATAGGTAGGCTATAAACGTCACTTCTCAATTCATTCCCGAGCCAGGACAGCCGAGTTTCAATTCCTTATAGGTAGGCTATAAACGGCAATGCCAACAGCAACTACGGGTTTCGCGCCTGCTCTGGTGTTTCAATTCCTTATAGGTAGGCTATAAACAAAATTGGGCAGTCTCGGGTGTTCTCCCGGGATAGTCGTGTTTCAATTCCTTATAGGTAGGCTATAAACGGTGAACGAAGACTATGAAAAAAGAATATGAGATTATGTTTCAATTCCTTATAGGTAGGCTATAAACGCCGGATATATACCAATAGAGCTGGTGCCAAGGCTGGGTTTCAATTCCTTATAGGTAGGCTATAAACGGCAAATATGGCGGGATGTCATCCAAGGACAATTCAGTTTCAATTCCTTATAGGTAGGCTATAAACCCGGATATATACCAATAGAGCTGGTGCCAAGGCTGGGTTTCAATTCCTTATAGGTAGGCTATAAACTAATTGTCGTAAGATCCATAATTTCACCCCATTTATAAGTTTCAATTCCTTATAGGTAGGCTATAAACGTTCTATCTCGGAGGCCATTCCCTCGCTTATAACCTCTCCGAATACCCAGAGCTCATCGCACCTTTTTAACATCTCCTTGCCCATGGCCATGCCTGTCTCTCTTTCCTCCGGGATAGTGTCGTCCAGTTTCAATTCCTTATAGGTAGGCTATAAACCATAAAGGTCCTGAATCCCAAGAAATCAATGCCATGTCTGTTTCAATTCCTTATAGGTAGGCTATAAACAAGGATGTTCGCCTTGGCTGAAGGCGACCAGGAGATAGGTTTCAATTCCTTATAGGTAGGCTATAAACCCCTGCTAGGAAACACTTGCCAGTTATCTTTTATCCTGTTTCAATTCCTTATAGGTAGGCTATAAACTGGCTTTGTTTATGCCGGTCGGCTTCCTACTTTCAGGTTTCAATTCCTTATAGGTAGGCTATAAACCACGTGTAACCAAATCCTCTATATCCTGTCTGTCGTGTTTCAATTCCTTATAGGTAGGCTATAAACACAAGGATAAACAGTAAATTAAAAATACAATTATCAACGTTTCAATTCCTTATAGGTAGGCTATAAACCTTCGTCTACGAAGTCTTGCCCAGCACTCCCCATGGTTTCAATTCCTTATAGGTAGGCTATAAACGATGGTTTAAAACAAGATTGGCAAGGAGAGGTAGTATTCTGGTTTCAATTCCTTATAGGTAGGCTATAAACGGGAGCAAGATGAGGCTGTTTTCATACTCGTGCAAAGGTTTCAATTCCTTATAGGTAGGCTATAAACCGGGTTGGCCTTTGTATGCCATTTACAACACCTCCAGTTTCAATTCCTTATAGGTAGGCTATAAACAAAGACATATACTGTCACTAGAGATGGGCGTGTTTACAAGTTTCAATTCCTTATAGGTAGGCTATAAACTCGGCCTTATCGGCGCGATCTCTTTGTGTCTGGTAGTCCAGTTTCAATTCCTTATAGGTAGGCTATAAACCCAGCATACAGGAACAGACTGCGGCCATGTACCAGTGTTTCAATTCCTTATAGGTAGGCTATAAACGGGTTTTAAGGATATTCTTCATGTCATCAAGCTTCAGTTTCAATTCCTTATAGGTAGGCTATAAACTGCCTTATCCATTTCCTTTTGACTGAATTCAATCTTGTTATGTTTCAATTCCTTATAGGTAGGCTATAAACGTTTCATTTTGTATCTGTGATGATTCATCCAACATTAGTGGTTTCAATTCCTTATAGGTAGGCTATAAACGGTGGCAACACTGGATGATCAGTCTGATGACCCGAGTTTCAATTCCTTATAGGTAGGCTATAAACATGTGGTTTTAATCCTAAAGAAATCAATGATTACATCAGTTTCAATTCCTTATAGGTAGGCTATAAACCAATAAGTGCATCTTTGAATATTTCCAATATAGTCCTGGTTTCAATTCCTTATAGGTAGGCTATAAACTTCCTACAGATCAACATATACCGGACCATATATTCCAGTTTCAATTCCTTATAGGTAGGCTATAAACGAAATGCCCGAAGAGCAGCCATTTCCACAGTGGATAGGCAGTTTCAATTCCTTATAGGTAGGCTATAAACATTCAATATCGCCAAAAGTGGTGCCGCAAAACTTGCTGCGTTTCAATTCCTTATAGGTAGGCTATAAACAGCTCTTCCCTCGTCAATTCGCCACCTCCTCTTCGACGTTTCAATTCCTTATAGGTAGGCTATAAACGCTAGAAGCTCATTGGCCAAAAATGAAGAAAGGGTTTCAGTTTCAATTCCTTATAGGTAGGCTATAAACCTTTGCGTGAATTTTTGGAAAGTTGGATTGAGTCTTAGTTTCAATTCCTTATAGGTAGGCTATAAACGAATTATTATAATCATGAGCGAACAGTTCCAAGGTAGTTTCAATTCCTTATAGGTAGGCTATAAACTTGCATAGCTTGGCTTGTCAATCTCTGCTTCTTCATGTTTCAATTCCTTATAGGTAGGCTATAAACGCTTTATTTATTTGCATCATTATATTGTTATTACAAGTTTCAATTCCTTATAGGTAGGCTATAAACGTAAAAAAAGTTAGTTTTAATGATTTTTTAGAAGAGTTGTTTCAATTCCTTATAGGTAGGCTATAAACTTGAAGCAAAGGAAAGTGCATAGTTTGCAATAAATGGTTTCAATTCCTTATAGGTAGGCTATAAACTTAGTGCTACTAGTATCATCTTCTATAACTTCACCATGTTTCAATTCCTTATAGGTAGGCTATAAACGTTATTGTGTTTTCTGCCTTATTGTTTACCCGCAAAGTTTCAATTCCTTATAGGTAGGCTATAAACAAAGTACAAATAATATTCCGCTTTTTGGGCAAGCCTGTTTCAATTCCTTATAGGTAGGCTATAAACCACGCCTATGGAAACATGGTATTGCCCAAATTGTGACGTTTCAATTCCTTATAGGTAGGCTATAAACCTCAACTTCTAAAAATAGTGCTACCTCATCAAAGCAAGTTTCAATTCCTTATAGGTAGGCTATAAACGCTTGGTGATTTGGTAACTATACAAAACACAAAATGGAATAGTTTCAATTCCTTATAGGTAGGCTATAAACAAGAAATGCTAGCAGAGAAATAGTTACTGATTATGGGTTTCAATTCCTTATAGGTAGGCTATAAACAAAAGCTATATCATTAGCAAGGAATATATCCTCAATCAAAGTTTCAATTCCTTATAGGTAGGCTATAAACCCTTCATCATTCAAGACTTCTAAAAAACTATATCTTTTTTGTTTCAATTCCTTATAGGTAGGCTATAAACTCAGTCCTTTTATGCTCTATTAAAAGTTTCTCCAATGTTTCAATTCCTTATAGGTAGGCTATAAACACACATAAATTGCAAACTATCTATGGAATGTTCATCAACGTTTCAATTCCTTATAGGTAGGCTATAAACCCGGCCACTTGCATCACGTATTATAATGCGGTTAGCCGGTTTCAATTCCTTATAGGTAGGCTATAAACAAATTGCTTTCTTTCATAATTTGTCGTGTCGTTTCTGTTTCAATTCCTTATAGGTAGGCTATAAACCTCCGGAGGCTAAGGTCAGCCCTTCCAGATCCTCAAATGGTTTCAATTCCTTATAGGTAGGCTATAAACAGTTCGTCTGCATTTATGTTTATAAAGTTAACATCGTTTCAATTCCTTATAGGTAGGCTATAAACCCGTAATTTGGGGTAAAAAATAAAGAAAGAGCGAGAAAAATAATTTGTTCAATTTTCTATTAATAATTTCTACATTAAATCAAAAAGTCCTCCTTTTCCAGTTATATTCTTTATTTGGAGGTAATTTTTGGTTGTCGTCGATCCCCAGGGGTTTTTGCGCGACTTGAGGTCGACGACAAAATTAAATGAGTGTCAAAAAATATCATTTTATCCCAAATAATGATATAATCTAATTTAATAGTATCAAAATACCTTCTAATATTTAACCCCTCCAATAAATGTTCAGTTTCTCATTAAAATAAAATTTCTTAAATCCCTTTAAGCTAAATGCAAAAAATCCTTTTTTTGATTTAATGTATTTACAGGTATAAACTTGTTTTTAATGAAGGTAAGCTATTGTAATAACATTTATTACGAGTTGTGAAAATGCTTTAAAAAAGGAGTTGAGCTAAAAATTATGGCAAAGGTTGCGGGTCTTTTTTTCGCCCAAAGACATGACTGTGGGAACACCATGGAAACGAATCGTTGAATTCTCAATTCCTATGTTGGTTGGCAACATCGCCCAACAGCTTTATAATACTGTTGACTCAATTGTAATAGGCAGGTATGTGGGTGATAATGCTTTGGCTGCCGTCGGCAGTGCTCTCCCAATATTTAACTTCTTGCTTGTATTTTTCGTAGCAGTATCCACCGGAGCCGGCATAATGGTCTCTCAGTATTTTGGTGCAAAGGATCGGGAAAAGCTTTCCCGTTCTATTGGAGCTTGCATAACGCTTACAGCAATAGTAGCAACGATAATTATGATAATAGGGCCGATTGTCGTGCGCCCAATGCTGGTCTTAATCAATACTCCGGAATCAATTATAGATTGGTGTGCAAGCTATCTTTTGATATTATTGGTGGGCAACTGGGGTTTTTCATATTTTAATATACTTTCAGGAATTTTACGCGGACTTGGCGATTCATTATCCGCATTGATGTTTTTACTTATTTCTACTGTTCTTAATATATTTCTGGATATATGGTTTGTTGCAGGTTTAAATATGGGGGTGCCAGGCGTAGCACTGGCAACTGTAATTGCACAGGTAATCTCTGCAGTCCTATGTGCAATGAAACTTAAAACAATGGACTACGTATTTGACCTTAATTTAAACATGCTGAAACCCAAAAAAGAATACGTTGTTCAGCTTTTAAAGCTGGGATTGCCGTCAGGTTTGACTCAGGTTATATTCTCTCTTGCAATGATAACTGTACAATCCCTTACAAATACCTTCGGAGAAATGATCATCGCATGCAACGTCATAGTAATGCGTGTGGATGGATTTGCCATGATGCCCAATTTTACCTTTGGAGTTGCCATGACCACATTTGCCGGGCAAAACGTGGGAGCTAAAAAAATGGACAGAGTGGAGGAGGGAACACGCCAAGGTTTAGCAATTGCAGTAGGAGTTTCAATAGTTATCACAATAATTATTTTAATTTTTGGCAGATATCTTATGGATATTTTTACAGATACGGCAGAGCTTGTTGATTTGAGCATGAAAATGATGCGCATCTTAGCGGTTGGGTATGTTGCAATGGCTGTTACGCAGGTTCTTTCAGGAGTCATGCGCGGTGCCGGAGATACCATGACTCCTATGTGGATTTCATTGATAACTACAATTTTTCTGCGAGTGCCCATTGCTTATGGTATTGCATATCTCACCCGCAGTGCACAATATCCTAACGGCAGGCCGGAGTCAGTATTCGTTTCCCTTTTAATTGCCTGGGTATCGGGAGCTGTAATAACTTCTATTTTCTATAAAAAAGGCAACTGGAGAGAAAAAGTACTGCTGTCTTAAGGTTCAAACATGCGCGTAGTCCGCTCTAGAATCCCCTGAGCATGAGCAAAAGCCATACCATAGTTGGTAATTGGAACGTTTTGCTCTCTCGCCCTTATTATCCTTGTCAGCATCTGTTTGCGGTTTAGCATACATGCACCGCAGTGAAGTATGAGCGCATATGGTGTTAAATCTTCCGGAAAATCCCCGCCAACTTTTATCTCTATTTGCAGTTTGCCGCCGGCCTTATTTTCAAGAAGTGCCGGCAGTTTCTGCCTGCCTATATCATTTTCAAGTGGATGATGTGTGCACGCCTCTTCAATCAAAACCCTGTCATTAGGTTTTAATTCATCCATAGCTTTGGCACCTCTTACCAAAGTACTCAGTTCGCCCTTGTATCTTGACATTATAATGGAAAATGATGTTAGTGGTATGTCTTCGGGAACAATTTTACTTACAATATGAAATACTTGAGAATCTGTTATTACCAAAGCAGGCTTTTTATTTAAGCAGTTTAGCAAATCTAAAAGTTCTGTCTCCTTTGCTACTAAAGCCATGCAGTTATTATCCAATATATCCCTTATTGTCTGCACCTGAGGAAGAATCAATCTGTTTTTAGGTGCTTGTATGTCCTGAGGTGTTACTAAAACAACAAGGGATTTTGGAGTTATTATATCTCCCACCAATGTTGAAAGTTCAAAATCCATAGGGGCATTTTGATGAATCATTTCTTTTAACTTGCCTATATTTTCTCTTTTATTTGCGCTTACTTTAATAAAAGGAAAATCAAATTCCTTAGTCAAGTCTTTAATATCCACATCCCTTTTGTCAATTTTATTGACAACACCAATAATCGGAATGTTCCTACTCCTAAGCTCTTGACACCATCTTTTTTCAAGGCTGAAATCTAAATTCTCTGTTGAAAAAACCACAAGGGCTATATCGGTTTTGTCCATAACTTCTAGGGTCTTTTTTATTCTAAGTTCTCCTAAATCTCCTACATCATCCAACCCTGCAGTATCAATAAAGACTACCGGCCCTATCGGTAAAAGCTCCATCGCTTTATAAACCGGATCTGTTGTAGTTCCGGGAAAGTCTGAAACCAGTGCTATTTCTTGTCCTGTAATAGCATTTATTAAGCTGGATTTGCCTGAATTTCGCCTGCCAAATAAACCTATATGCAATCGATTAGCTCTTGGTGTATCATTCATAAAAATATCACTGCCTTTCAATCAGCTTTATTGAATCTCCGCGGTCTTCGGCTACTTGCTTGCCCATACTTAAAATTAATTCCTCTATTTTTAGCCTTTCTTGCTTTATATTGCTTTTGGCATCAAAATCCTTGGGATATATTTCATATAACCTTCGGTATTTATATGGTTCCAGCTTTAGCATGACAACATTAGCTCCGGCTTTTAATGCCTTTTTGCCGTCTTGATTGTCCAATGTCCAAAGGGCTGTTGTAGCCGGCAAATGCACCTTCTTTAAAATCAGTCTCGTAACAGCTACTGCCTTTAATGTAATCATATTACTTCCGGCTTTTGCGTCTTTTAATATCGTATCTTTATGTGGTATAAATGGCCCGATTCCTGCCATATCTACATCAAGTTCATTTAAAAAAAGTATATCCTCTGCAATATCTCTTAATGTCTGACCAGGCAGACCAATCATGAAACCATCTCCAACTTGATATCCTAATTCCTTTAGCTGCAGCAAACATTTAATCCTACTTTCAATATTAGAATGGGTGTGCAGTTTATTATAAAGGCTTTGATTTATGGTTTCATGTTTTAGTAAAAACCTGTCGGCCCCGTCTTTTTTCCACTGCTTGTAATCTTCATATTCTCTTTCGCCAATGCTCAAGGTTATGGCTATATCGCCGATTGATTTTATGCCCTTTATTATCCATGATATTTTCTCTCTTGTATACCATAAATCTTCCCCCGATTGAAGTACAAGAGTTTTATATCCTGCCTCATAAGCTTTTGCCGCCGTATCAATTATCTCTTGTGGCTGCATGCGATAGCGACTTAGCTTGTGGTTTCCGGCGTTAAGGCCGCAGTAAGCACAGTTACACCTGCAATAGCTAGAAAACTCTATTATGCCTCTTATGTGGATTTTATTTGAGCAATACCTTTCAGTGATATTATCTGCCATGCTAAAGATATAAGATGTTTCAGGTTCATCAGCATTTAGCAGTAGTTCAACTTCATCGACACTTGGAACATAGCCTGCGCAGATACTGTCTACCAGTTGATAAATATTCATAACAGCCTCCATCCTGCTAACACCAACGGTGCCTCGCAAACGGTAAAAAGCAAATTATTTTAAATAGCAGTAGTTTTTTTGATTTTTTATTTGTATAACAAAAAAGAAGGACTCTGTCCTTCTTTTATCTCTTTGAGAATTGTGGAGCACGCCGGGCTTTTTTGAGACCGTATTTTTTTCTTTCTGTCATACGCGGATCTCTGGTCAAATATCCTTCTTTTTTAAGAATCGGTCTAAAGTCTCCGTCAATTTTTAGAAGCGCACGAGCAATACCATGGCGAATGGCGCCTGCCTGACCTGTATATCCGCCGCCTTTTACGCTGGCAATTACATCAAATTTATCTAATCCATTGATTTTTTCTAAAGGTCTTTTTACTTCCGCCTTCAATGTCTCAAAGCCAAAGTAATCATCAATGGGTCTTTTATTTATAGTTATTTTTCCGCTTCCTGGCATAATCCAAACTTTTGCTACGGCCGTTTTTCTCCTGCCGGTAGCAAGCACTGCCTGTTTCATATCCTCACTCCTTTCTCTCCTATATCTTAACAGTTAATGACTGAGGTTTTTGGGCTTCATGGGGATGCTCAGCACCCGCATATATCTTTAGTTTTTTTATCATTTTACGCCCTAAAGCATTATGTGGCAACATACCCCAAACTGCTTTATAGACGACTTTTTCTGGGCTTTTACTCATTAGGCTTCTAAAGTTTTGAGATTTAATACCGCCTGGATAGCCTGTATGACTATAATACATTTTGTTGTCCATTTTCTTACCTGTTAGAATGACCTTGTCGGCATTGACTATAATAACATAATCACCTGTGTCGACATGGGGAGTATATATGGGCTTGTGTTTACCCTTTAAAATCATGGCTACTTGTGTTGCTAGTCTCCCTAATGGCTTACCTGCAGCATCGATTACGTACCAGTCACGTTTAACTTCCTCTTTCTTTGCCATGAATGTGCTCATCTTTTTCCCTCCTTTTTTACCATAAGGTTATTGTATAATAGGCGTTTTTTTGTGTCAAGCATGTTAATAAATAACTTTTATAAGGCATAGTCCCTGCGGTGGGAGAGTTTTTCCAGCCATAGACCTGTCTTTTGATTTTATAATGGAAATTATATCATTTGCCTTTTTTTTGTTAATGCCTACATCAAGTAAAGTGCCGGCAATTATCCTTACCATATTATATAAAAATCCATTTGCCTCGATTTCAAATTTTACTATATCACCGTTTTGAAAAACTTCGAGCCTTTCTATACAGCGCACCGTGGATTTTACCGGGCTATTTGATGCCATAAATGACGCAAAGTCATGTGTGCCTATCAGCATGTCTGCTGCTTTTTTCATAGCTCTTACATTTAATGGCCTTGGATAGAAATAGCTGTATCTTTTAAGCAATGGTGAAGGAAATTTAGCATTGTATATGGTATAAGTATAAATTTTGGCTTTTGCCCAAAACCTAGCATGAAAATCTTCAGGCACTATTTCAGCATGCTTAACAACTATATCTTCCGGTAATTTACTGTTTATGGCATATGGTAATTTTTCTATAGGTATCTTGGTTTGCGTCTTAAAATTTGCCACTTGGCCTAAGGCATGTACTCCCGCATCAGTTCTGCCTGAACCTATTACATTTACAGCCTCACCAGTAATAGATTTGATTGCATTTTCTAGAACTTCTTGTATTGATATGGCATTTTTTTGCCTCTGCCAACCGCTATAAGCCGTCCCTTCATATTCAAGCAGTATTTTCACATTCATTAAACTACACCTGCTATACAAAACGGCTGGCAATGCCACCGCCGGCAATTAAGATAAAAACTATAAAGGTTGCAATGTCAAGAAAGGTCATTTTTAATTCTTTCATGCGAGTTCTATTTTCTCCCCCGTGATAGCAGCGGGCTTCCATCGCCATGGCCAAATCATCGGCTCGACGAAAAGCACTGATAAACAAAGGCACCAATAACGGAACCAAGTTTTTAGCCCGATTTATCAAGTTCCCACTTTCAAAATCTGCACCTCTTGCCATCTGTGCTTTCATAATCTTATCTGTTTCTTCCAACAATGTAGGAATAAATCTTAGGGCTATTGTCATCATCATAGCGAGCTCGTGTGCCGGCATCCCAATTTTTTTAAAAGGTGAAAGCAGCACTTCGATGCCATCCGTAAGTGAAATCGGTGAAGTTGTTAAGGTTAAAAGTGATGTACCAATAATCAGTAAAATAAGGCGTATAGCCATAAAAGCTCCTTGAGATAAACCCTCATAGGTTATATCCAAAGGACCCAATTGATAAATCACTCGTCCTTTTGTCATAAAAGAATTTAATAAAAATGTAAGAATAATTATAAATATGAGGGGTTTTAATCCTTTTAATAAATAGCGCACTGAAATCCCCGAAAGTAAAGTAGCCAAAATTATAAAGCCTACCGGAAAGATGTATCCGTAAAAATTATTGAGCATAAATAGCAATATCATATATGCAAGAGTTATTATGATTTTGGTTCTGGGGTCCAAGCGATGGACTATGGAATCTCCTGGAATATATTGTCCTATTGTTATTTCACGCAAGGCCCTTCCTCCTTATGTGTTTTGTGATTTCTGCTCTTGCCTCATCTACCGTTAAAATATCTGTCGATATGTTTTTGCCTCTTTCTTTCAGCTTTATCATCAGTTCAGTTATTTGCGGTATACCCAGACCTTTTTCGACAAGTCCCTCGTAATCCTGAAATATTTCTCTGGGTGTACCTTGGGAAACTATCTGACCGCGGTACATCACTGCCAGCTTATCCACCAGTTTTGCCACATCTTCCATGCTGTGAGAAACAAGAATTACTGTTAGTTTTTGTTTTTGCTTTAGTGTTACAATTTCTTCCAAAATCTCGTCTCTACCCCTAGGATCAAGACCGGCAGTGGGTTCATCCAGGATGAGTATTTCGGGTTTCATTGCCAAAACTCCGGCTATTGCAACCCTGCGCATTTGTCCTCCGCTAAGTTCAAAAGGAGATTTATCCTTAACTTCTTCGTAAGAAAGACCTACCAGATCAAGAGCTTCCTTGACTCTTTCGGTAACTTCTTCTTCAGCAAGCCCCATATTTTTGGGGCCAAAGGCTACATCCCGTTCAATAGTTTCTTCAAACAGTTGATGCTCAGGATATTGAAACACAAGCCCAACTTTTTGCCGAATAGACTTTAGACTGACACCTTTGCTGTGGATATTTATATCATTTATGAGAATTTCTCCGGAGGTTGGCTTTAAAAGACCATTGAGATGCTGAATAAGGTAGATTTACCTGAACCCGTGTGGCCTATTAGGCCCCAGAATTCTCCGTCCTTTACGGTCCAATTTATGTCTTTTATCGCAATGGACTCAAAGGGTGTATTGGGCATATATACATGTGTTACATTTTTTACATCAATTGACATAGGCAATCCACCATTTCTTCAACTGTTAATATATCGCGTCGCACAGGCACATTATCCTTTGTCAGTTTGTAGGCCAATTCTGTTACCTGAGGTACATCAAGACCAAGCTTTTTCAAGCGTTCCACCTGGCTGAATATCTCGTTAGGTTTACCTTCCATAACCACTTTACCCTTTTCCATAACTAAAACCCTATCGGCTTGCACTGCCTCTTCCATAAAATGGGTAATTAAAACTATGGTTTTGCCCTCATTCCGATTAAGCTTTTTAACTGTAGATATAACTTCTTTCCTGCCCACCGGGTCGAGCATAGCGGTAGGCTCATCGAGGATTATACAATCAGGTTTCATTGCAAGTATCCCCGCTATAGCCACCCGTTGCTTTTGACCTCCTGATAAAAGGTGAGGAGCTTTATCGGCATATTCTGTAAGCTCGACAATCTCAAGTGCTTCTTTGACGCGATGCCGTATTTCCTCCGGAGGAATACCAAGGTTTTCCGGTCCGAAAGCCACATCTTCTTCAACAATGGTAGCCACAATTTGGTTATCAGGATTTTGAAATACCATCCCGGCCTTTTGCCTTATTTTCCAGATATCGTCTTGATTTTTTGTGTTAAATCCAGCAACAAAGATATCTCCCTCACTGGGTGTATAAAGGCCATTGAAAAGTTTGGCCAGTGTTGATTTTCCGGAACCGTTAGGCCCTATAATCGCTACAAATTCTCCAGGTTCAATTCTTAAGTTTATATTTTTAAGTGCCAGATCACTGCTGGCGGCATACTGATAATAAACATCCAGCGCAACTATTTCGGCGGCTATTTTCACCGCCCCCTTTACATAAAATATCCTATGAATGTCTTATGCTATTGCTTATACTAATTCTAATATAGCCTTAGGTGCAGCATCACCTTGGCGTGGACCTACTTTCGTAATGCGGACATAGCCGCCATTTTGGTCCTTATATTTTGGTGCAATATTATCAAACAGGTTTTTCACCGTAGTTTCATCAAGCACCTCAGCCAAGACCAGCCTTCTTGCAGCTAAATCATCTTTTTTAGCCAATGTTATCATTTTTTCAGCCATGCGACGAACTTCTTTTGCTCGAGTTTCAGTAGTTTCTATCCTACCGTATTTCAGAAGATCCGTAGTCAAGTTTCTCAGCATCATTTTACGATGTCCGCTTGGCCTGCCTAGTTTTCTCATCTTTTCCCCTCCTTGCTAATCCTCTGGCTGTTTTAACGAAAGATTGAAAGTGCTAAGCTTAGTTTCCACTTCTTCCAAGGACTTTTTACCGAGATTGCGCACTTTCATCATGTCTTCTGCCGTCTTCTGAGTTAGTTCATATATTGTGTTAATTCCGGCCCGCTTTAAGCAGTTATATGACCGAACCGACAAATCCAACTCTTCAATAGGCATTTCCAGTATTTTTTCCCTATCATCCTTTTCTTCTTCTACAGGTGCATCTTCAACTTGAGGTTTTTCAGTCAAACCTGCAAACAGGCTAAAATGGTCCATAAGTATCTTAGCCGCAGCACTGACCGCATCATCAGGTTTTATAGTGCCATTAGTCCAAATCTCCATTATAAGCCTGTCATAGTCAGTTCTTTGACCTACCCTAGTATGCTCCACATTAAAATTAACTTTGTGTACAGGTGTAAAGATAGAATCGATAGCAATTACGCCTATAGGATGGTTGGGTTTTTTGTTTTTATCAGCCGTTACATAACCTTTGCCTTTTTCTAATGTAAGTTCCATAAACAACTTAGCATCTTTTTCCAGAGTAGCAATATGCAACTCCGGATTCATTATTTCTACATCTGCATCAGCAATGATATCCTTAGCTTTTACTTCGCCTTCGTCTTGGGCTTCTATTCGAAGTAGCTTTGGTTCGTCACTGTGCATCATAATTGCCAGTGCCTTGATATTCATTATAATCTCAGTAGTATCTTCGGTAACTCCTGGAATCGTAGAAAATTCATGCTGCACGCCATCAATCTTAATGGAAGTAACAGCAGCTCCCGGCAGCGAAGATAAAAGAACTCGACGCATGGAGTTGCCAAGGGTTGTGCCGTAGCCTCTTTCCAAAGGTTCTACGACAATCCTTCCGAAGGTATTATCCGCACTTGCTTCTATCAATTCAATCCTCGGCTTTTCAATATCCATCATCTAATACATTACCCTCCTTAAAATTAATTATTTTTTGGTGAGGGCTAATCAATTACTTGGAATAAAGCTCGACTATCAGATGTTCCTGAATCGGAACATCAATGTCTTCCCTCTTTGGCAGATACACAATCTCGCCGGTAAGCGTTTCAAAATTTACTGACAGCCATTCGGGAACTACCTTGGATGCTCCTTGTTCAGATACTTCCTTGAAAAAGTTGAGGCTTCGGCTGTTTTCTCTGATTGCTACTACATCTTTTTCTTTTACTTGATACGATGGTATAGTAACCCTCTTTCCATTGACCTGTACATGGCCGTACCTAACAAGCTGCCGAGCTTGAGGTCTTGAAGAAGCAAAGCCCATTCGAAACACTACATTGTCCAAACGGGTTTCGAGCAATCTAAGTAAGTTTTCACCGGTTACGCCTTTTTGACTGACGGCCTTTTCATAGTAATTCCTAAACTGCCGTTCCAAAACTCCGTATATCCTTCTTGCTTTTTGTTTTTCTCTCAGCTGTAATCCATACTCTGAGGGCTTACGGCGTAGTTGGCCATGCTGACCGGGAGCATAACCGCGCCTGTCTATAGCACATTTGGGGGAATAGCAGCGGTCACCTTTTAGGTATAGCTTCATGCCCTCTCTGCGGCATAGACGACAAACCGCATCTTTATATCTTGCCATCTCGTTTATACACCTCCATATATTAAACCCTTCTTCTCTTAGGTGGCCTGCAGCCATTATGAGGAATTGGGGTTACATCTTTAATCATGTTAACTTCAAGCCCTGCAGCCTGCAGTGAACGAATAGCCGCTTCTCTGCCGCCGCCCGGACCTTTAACAAAAACCTCTACAGATCTCATGCCATATTCCATAGCCTGCTTTGCCGCTGATTCCGCAGCCATTTGAGCCGCAAAGGGTGTACCCTTACGGGATCCTTTAAATCCTACAGACCCGGCGCTGGCCCATGTTACTGGTCTGCCAGCCTCATCGGCAATGGTAACTATGGTATTATTAAAAGTTGAATGTATATGTGCAGTTCCTTTTTCAATACGTTTTTTTTTCTTTGCGCCTTCTTGCAGGTTTTGCCATAGTTTTTCACCTCCGGATGTTTTTACTTACGTTTTGCGCCTACGGTTTTATTAGGGCCTTTGCGCGTTCTGGCATTGGTTCTAGTCCTTTGTCCTCTGACCGGCAGCCCCCTGCGATGGCGAATGCTCTATAGCAGCCGATCTCCGTAAGCCGCTTAATGTTGAGAGATACTTCTCTTCTAAGATCACCTTCAACCTTATGACGCTTCTCAATGATGTCTCTAAGTTTTGTAATTTCCCGCTCTGTTAAGTCTTTAACTCGAGTGTCCGGATTAACATCAGCTTCTTTTAGAATTTGCTTAGCTTTTGTATTTCCAATGCCATATATATATGTCAGTGCTACTTCTACACGTTTTTCTCTTGGCAAATCAACACCGGCGATTCTTGCCACTTGTCACACCTCCTTTTGTTTAGCCCTGTTTTTGCTTGTGTTTTGGGTTTTCACATATAACCATTACTCTGCCTCTACGTTTAATTATCTTGCATTTTTCGCATATCGTCTTAACCGAAGGTCTTACCTTCATAGGATTTCCTCCTTTTGCCGTTTTCTACTTGAAGCGGTACTTAATGCGGCCTCGGGTGAGATCATACGGAGATAACTCCACGGTAACCCTATCTCCCGGCAAAATCCTTATATAGTTCATACGGATTTTTCCCGAAACATGGGCTAAAATTACATGCCCGTTTTTTAATTCTACCCGAAACATTGCGTTTGGAAGTGGTTCTAAAACGGTACCTTCAACTTCAATAACATCTTCCTTAGACAAGGTCGCACACGCCTCCTCATATCTGTTCAGATACTTCGCCATCAAGGTTTGTATCTGACAGTTCTTTCAGGGCTTTTTTTACTTCTTCATTATAAATTTTACGTTTATTGCTGCATTTTTCTGCTATAAAGTCTATCCGTTTATTTAGCAGCTTTAAATGCTTTATTTTTTTCTTTTTGGGGTTTTCTACCCTGCGCAAATCCCCATCTACAACATAAACATAGTCATCGTCAATAATATCTATCACTACCATAAACCGCCCCTTGTCACGACCAGCAATAGATTTCGCCAGTTGTCCCAACATAAGTTGCGGCATATAAACACCTACCTAAATCATAGTCAATATTTCAGGCTCACCATCGGTTATCGCTATGGTATTTTCATAGTGAGCCGAAAGACTGCCGTCTTTTGTCACTACTGTCCAATTATTTTCAAGTGTGTATACTTCATATCCTCCCATATTCACCATGGGCTCTATAGCTAAAGTCATTCCTTGCCTTAACCTGGGCCCTTTTCCCGGTGGGCCGAAGTTCGGTATCTGCGGATCCTCGTGCATCTTCTGACCAATACCATGGCCTACATAGTCTCTAACCACTGAAAAATTATGAGATTCTACATATCTTTGCACCGCATTTGATATATCTGAAAGCCTATATCCCGGTTTCGCATAAGCAATACCTTCAAAAAAGCTTTGCTTGGTAACTTCTATAAGGTGCATAGCATCGCTTTTTACATTCCCTACGGGAAAAGTACGCGCCGCATCGCCATTATAACCCTCAAATTCTGCACCAACATCCACACTAATAATATCACCATCTTTAAGGATTTTTAATCCAGGTATTCCATGTACTACCTCTTCATTTACCGAAGTACATATAGCCGCCGGAAAACCTTGATATCCTTTAAAGGTTGGAGTGGCATTTTGGCTTAGAATAAATTCCTCAGCAATTTTATTAAGTTCCAAAGTGGTGATTCCGGGTTTTATATGCTTTTCAATTTCTTCTAATGCAAGTGCCGTAATCTTGCCGGCCTTTCTCATAAGCTCAAGTTCTCGCTGTGATTTAATTATAATCATGACCTTAATTCACCTTTTTTAGTTGGTCTACAATATCTTTGAAAACATCATCAATTGACCTGGATCCGTCTATATTTACCAGCAAATTTTTGCGTTTGTAGTAATCAATAAGCGGAGCAGTTGATGTTTCGTATACTTCTAAACGCTTTTTAACCGTTTCAAGCTTATCATCCTCGCGAATAATAAGTTTCCCTTTGCATTTGTCGCAAACTCCCGGCTCCTTAGGCAGACTAAATTTTACGTTATAGGTTGCGCCGCACTGCTCGCACACCCGCCTGCCGGTAAATCTTTCGATAAGCATGTCTTTATCCACTTCTATGTTCAATGCTGCATCTAATTGAATGCCTTTTTTCTGCATATATTCATCCAAGCTTTCTGCTTGACTTACAGTTCGCGGAAATCCATCCAATAAAAAACCATTCTCGCAATCACTCATATCAAGCCTGGATTTTACCATGGCTATTACAAGATCATCAGGTACTAAAAGCCCTTTTTTAATGTATTCGCCGGCTTGCTTACCTAACAGAGTTTCGTCTGCGATGGCTTTCCTTAAGATGTCTCCTGTGGAAATATGAGGTATACCGAACTTGCCAACTATTTTACTTGCTTGCGTGCCTTTACCTGCTCCCGGCGGACCCAGCAAAACTATTCTCACTTTTGCTCACTCCTATTTTAAAAATCCTTGATAGTGCCTCATAAGCATTTGGGCTTCGATAGCTTTCATAGTCTCCAAGGCGACACCGACAACAATCAAGAGGGCTGTACCTCCAAAGGAAATATTTACTCCTGATATTGCGGTCATAAAATACGGTAGTAAGGCAATAGCCGCCAAGAATATTGCTCCCACCAGGGTTATCCTGTTCATTATACGGCTTATATATTCCGCTGTAGGTCTTCCGGGCCTTAGTCCCGGTATAAATCCACCATATTTTTTCATATTATCTGCCACTTCGACAGGGTTAAATGTAATAGCAGTGTAAAAGTATGTGAAAAATACTATCAATAATGCATACAGCACTGCATATAGCCATCCGCTGGGGCTTAAAAACTCAGCAATACTTGTCATTATTTTGTTATTCGGAAAAAATCCGGCCAAAGTGCTTGGAAACATTAATATTGACATGGCAAATATTACAGGTATAACACCGGCAGCGTTAACCTTGATTGGTATATGGGTTGATTGACCTCCATATACTTTCCTGCCAACAACTCGCTTAGCATATTGTACCGGCACCCGCCGTTCAGCTTCCTGTACAGCTATAACCGCTACAATTACCACCACTCCTAATATGGCAAATATGGCTAGCATAAAGATATTTAATGTTCCTACTTTTAATAAAGAATAAACTTGCAAAACACTAGCCGGCAATCGCGATACAATACCAGCAAATATTAGCAGTGAGATACCATTTCCTATACCTTTATCAGTAATTTGTTCGCCTAACCACATTAAAAATGCCGTTCCTGCCGTCAGGCTTATTATAACAACAATGTTGCTGAGAATGCCGGGCTTCATGGCACTTTTAAAGCCGATTGAAAGGCCTGTGGCCTGGATCAAGCCTAAAATCACAGTACCATACCGCGTATATTGAGCAAGGACCTTACGTCCTGCTTCTCCCTCCTTTGCAAGCTCCTCCCACTTTGGAATAACAATAGTCAAAAGCTGTATAATAATGGAGGCATTAATATATGGCGTTATACTCATGGCAAAGACTGAAAATTGTTTGAATGCACCGCCGGAGATTATATCAAAAAAACCAAGCAGAGCACCCTTTTCAATCATAGCTCGAACTGCATTTGGATCCATACGAGGTACCGGCACAAAAGTTCCTACTCTAAACAGCATTAACATCAATGCAGTAAATTTAATCCGTTTTCTTAAATCCGGTATCTTCCAGGCATTTCTCAAGGCATCCAGCATTTTAAATCACCTCAGCCTTTCCACCGACCGCCTCTATCTTTTCTTGCGCTGATTTCGAAAAAGCATTTGCCTCAACGTCTAATTTGACTTTTAAATCGCCTTCGCCGAGAATCTTGATTCCATCTTTAACTTTCTTGATGATGCCCTTTTCGATTAAGAGCTCAGGGGTCACTTTTGTATTTTCTTCGAAAATATTTAAATCCTCAACGTTTACTACTGCAAATTCTTTTTTGAATATACTTGTGAAACCCCTTTTAGGAAGACGCCTATAAAGAGGCATCTGACCACCCTCAAATCCCGGACGAACACCACCACCGCTGCGAGCATTTTGGCCTTTATGACCTCTTGTGGAAGTCTTGCCATGGCCTGAGCTCATTCCTCTGCCTACTCTTTTGGATTTTCTCTTAGAACCCTCAGCGGGAGAAAGATCATGCAATCTCATTGGCTGCACCTCCTCTTTTCTTAACTATCCTAGTATTTCTTCAACAGTCTTGTTGCGAAGTTTTGCTACTTCTTCAGCCCTTTTCAGCTGCTTCAATGCTACTATTGTTGCATTTACCATATTTCTAGCATTAGCAGAACCTAAAGATTTACTTACAATATCCGTAATCCCTGCCAGTTCAACAACAGCCCTGACAGGTCCCCCGGCGATAACTCCGGTTCCTTCAGGCGCCGGCTTTAGGAGTACTTTACCGGCTCCAAAAATTCCAATGCTTTCGTGAGGAATAGTTCCGTTAAGTATCGGAACATCTATTAAATTCTTTTTTGCATCTTCTATGCCTTTACGAATAGCCTCAGGGATTTCTTGTGCTTTTCCTGTACCTACGCCAACCTTGCCTTTCTTGTTTCCGACAACTACAAGCACGGCAAAGCGGAAGTTCTTGCCTCCCTTTACGACTTTGGCCACTCGGTTTATAGAAACAATCTTTTCTACAAATTCACTTTCTTCGACATTTCTATTCCTATGTTGCAAAGTTCTGCCTCCCTTCTAAAAATCTAATCCGGCTTCCCGGGCAGCATCGGCCAGGGCTTTTATCCGACCATGATATATATAACCGCTCCGGTCAAAGGCCACAGCGTTTATGCCTTTTTCTAAGGCTTTCTTGGCAATAAGATCGCCAACTAGTTTGGCTGATTCTATATTTGCGCCGGTCACGCTTTCTTTAATAGCAGGATCAAGTGTTGATGCTGCCACTAATGTGTTGCCTTCTTCATCGTTGATAATTTGTGCATATATGTGTTTTTCGCTTTTGTAAACACATAAGCGGGGTCTTTCACTTGTGCCAAATGTTTTTTTGCGAACTCTAAGATGCCTTCTTTTCCGGGCAATGTTACGAGATTCCTTTTTTAACATGGTTATCCCTCCCTATAGCTTATTTTGCTCCGGTCTTGCCTTCCTTGCGCCGTACAATTTCATTTTCGTATCGAATACCCTTGCCTTTATAAGGTTCCGGCTCTCTAACAGCTCTTATATTTGCTGCAATTTGACCTACCAAATCCTTGTCAATGCCCTTAACTATAATTCTATTTGGCGCCGGCACTTCAAACTCAATATCTTTTGGCGGGTTAAATTCCACGGGATGAGAATATCCAACGGTTAAAACCAGCTTGTTACCTTGCTTTGCCGCTCTATAGCCTACGCCTTCAAGAACAAGCCTCTTTTCAAAGCCTCCTACGACCCCTACCACCATATTGTTTATTAATGCACGGGTTAAACCATGCAAAGCCTTATGATGCTTTTCCTCCGATGGTCTTTCAACAATTACCTTGGAATTTTCCGCTTTAACTATCATATCTTTGTGAAACTTTCGGCTTAAACTGCCTTTGGGACCTTTAACTGTAATCTGGTTGCCCTCAACAGTTACCTCAACTCCTTGAGGAATATCAACCGGCATTTTGCCAATTCTGGACATATCTTCACCTCCTAGTCATATCTACCATACGTAGCAGATTACCTCGCCGCCGATTTGCTCTTTTCGTGCCTCTTTATCTGTCATAATACCTTTAGATGTAGAAAGAATTACTGTTCCCATACCACCCATAACCTGAGGAATTTCATTCTTATTTGCATATATTCTAAGGCCTGGCTTTGATATCCGTTTGATGCCTGTAATAACTTTTTCTTTGTTTGGTCCATACTTAAGATAAATTTTTATAATCCCCTGCTTGCCATCATCGATAATCTCAAAACCCTTTATATATCCTTCATCTTGCAGGGTCTGAGCTATGGCCTTCTTCATATTTGAACAGGGAACCTCTACTTCAGGGTGACCCACATCACTAGCATTGCGAATGCGGGTTAACATATCTGCGATAACATCTGTCATAGCCAATGAAATAACCTCCCTTCATTTCGACTTACACTCACCAACTAGCTTTTTTTACACCTGGTATCTCGCCGCGATGAGCAAGCTCTCTAAAACATATACGACATACGCCATACTTGCGTAAATATGCATGAGGCCTACCACAAATCTTGCACCGATTGTACTTACGTGTTGAAAACTTCGCTTCTCTTTTTTGCCTAGCAATTAAAGATTTTTTGGCCAAGTCTTTTCCTCCTTCCTTCTATGCAAAGGGCATACCAAGATTTTTCAAAAGTTCCCGGGCCTCTTCATCGGTTTTTGCCGTAGTAACAATTGTTACATCCATGCCTCTGACGCGATCTATTTTATCATAATCGATCTCGGGAAAAATTAGCTGCTCCTTAATACCTAAAGTATAATTTCCCCTACCGTCAAACGCATCGGGAGATACTCCCTTAAAATCTCTTACTCTAGGAAGGTTTATATTAAAGAGTTTATCTAAGAAATCATACATTTTTTCTGCTCTAAGGGTGACCTTAGCTCCAACGGGCATACCCTCACGCAACTTAAAAGCCGCTATAGATTTACGAGCTTTTGTAACTACGGGTCTTTGGCCTGTAATTTGCGTCAAATCTCCGGTAGCTGCTTCAATTGCCTTTGCGTTTTCCCGAGCATCATTAATACCCATATTTATAATAACCTTTTCTATTCGGGGTACTTCCATGATGTTTTTATAATTAAACTTTTGCATCAAAGCAGGTACAACTTCGTTTAAGTATTTATCTTTTAACCTGGACATAATGCTACCTCCCTTCCTGTCTATCTATCCAAAACCTCTTTACATTTTTTACACACACGAACCTTTGACCCATCGGCAAGTATTGCATGACCCACTCGAGTAGGTTTATTGCATTTGCTGCAAACTATCATTAGTTTAGAGGTGTAAATAGGCAATTCCACCCCCATAATTCCACCTTGCGGCATATTAGCCGTAGGTTTTTGATGTTTAGTTGCCATGTTAACGCCTTCAACTATGGCTTTCTTTTTCCTAGGGAAAACTTTTATAACCTTGCCCTTTTTACCTTTGTCTTTTCCTGAAAGAACGCAAACAGTATCACCTTTTTTTATATGAACCTTTTCCAAGAAACACACCTCCTCGTAAAGCAACTTCATGTTTTTCCGATTGGAAAAATTACTCAGGGTTACAACACTTCCGGAGCTAAAGATATAATCTTCATATAGTCCTTTTCACGAAGCTCCCTAGCTACGGGTCCAAAAATACGTGTTCCGCGGGGGTTTTTATCATCGCTTATGATAACTGCGGCATTTTCGTCAAATCTAATATACGAACCGTCACGACGCTGTAAACCCTTTTTTGTTCTAACAATAACAGCCTTAACAACGTCTCCCTTTTTAACAACGCCGTCGGGTGTTGCACTTTTAACTGAGGCAACAATCACATCCCCTATATTGGCAAACTTACGCCCTGAACCGCCTAAAACTTTTATGCACATCAATTCCTTAGCACCTGTGTTATCAGCTACATTGAGTCTTGTTTGAACTTGTATCATGCAAAAACCTCCCTTCTCTACTGGGCTTTCCTTACGATCTTAACCAGTCTCCAGCGCTTATCACGGCTAAGGGGTCTTGTTTCCATGATGGTTACAACATCGCCCACTTTGCACTCATTGTTTTCATCATGAGCCTTGAATTTTTTGGTTCTCTTTATGGTTTTTCCATAAAGCGGGTGTCTCATTAACCTTTCCACAGCAACAGTTATGGTCTTATCCATTTTATCGCTGACCACAACTCCCGTGCGGACCTTTCTCTGATTTTTTCGTTCGGCCATGCATATCCCTCCTTCTTATATCACTTTTGGCTGCCAAGCTTTAGCTTTTCATTTTGTCTTTCCGTGAGGACTGTTTTTATCCGTGCTATGGTCTTCCTAACTTCACGAATCCTCATGGGGTTATCAAGCTGACCGGTGGCTGCCTGAAACCGGAGGTTAAACAGTTCGCCCTTTAAATCCTTTTCCTTTTGCAGCAATTCTTGATCAGTAAGGTCACGAATCTGCTTAAGCTTCATTTAAATCACCGCCCAATTCTAAGCGTTTTACTATTTTCGTTTTTATAGGCAACTTGTGGGAGGCGAGAGTCATGGCCTCCTTCGCTACTTCTTCCGAAACTCCGGCCAGCTCAAACATAATACGACCCGGTTTAACCACTGCCACCCACATTTCCGGAGAACCTTTACCGCTTCCCATACGTGTTTCTGCTGGCTTTTTGGTTACTGGCTTATCTGGAAATATCTTTATCCAGACTTTACCGCCTCTTTTAATATATCGAGTCATAGCTACACGGGCGGCTTCTATTTGCTGACTGGTTATCCATGCAGGCTCTAATGCTTGAAGACCGTATTCGCCATATGTTACCTGATTGCCTTTGTGTGCGTTGCCTTTGATTTTCCCACGCTGCTGTTTTCTAAACTTGACCCGTTTCGGCATCAACATTGTTTGTTTCTCCCCCTTCCTCGGGATTTTGTTTCTGTTTCACCGGAAGGACTTCACCTTTATATATCCAAACTTTAACACCAATTCTACCGTAAGTCGTATGAGCTTCTGCAAAACCATAATCTATATCTGCTCTTAGCGTTTGCAGTGGTATGGTTCCTTCATGATACATCTCGGACCTTGCGATTTCTGTGCCGCCGAGCCTACCGCTTACCATGGTTTTAATGCCTTCTGCTCCGGATTTTAAAGCTCTGGATATTGATTGTTTCATGGCCCTTCTGAAGGATATACGCCGCTCCAACTGTGAAGCGATATTTTCTGCTACAAGCTGAGCATCAATATCAGGATTTTTAATTTCAATTACGTTTATTGAAACCTGCTTATCTGTCATCTTTTCCAGTTCGCTTTTTAGTTCATCAACACCACTACCGCCTCTGCCGATAACCATTCCGGGTTTTGCAGTATTAATTGTTATTCTTATGCGGTTTGCAGCTCGCTCTATTTCAATTTTGGATATGCCGGACGTAAACAGCTTTTTCTTTATATATTCTCTGATTTTAAAGTCTTCTAAAAGCTGGTCGGAAAAATCCTTTTTTGAATACCATCTTGAATCCCAATCTTTAATTATTCCAACTCTTAACCCATGAGGGTGTATTTTTTGTCCCAAATTCTATCCCTCCTTTTCCTTAAGAACTATAGTAATATGGCTGGTTTTTTTGTGTATAGAGGCTGCCCTGCCCTGAGCTCTGGGACGAAATCTTTTTAAGATGGGTCCCTGGTCAGCATAGCATTCGGCAACATACAGGGCATCCATATTCATATCAAAGTTATTTTCAGCATTCGCTGCAGCTGAACGCAATAATTTTTCCAACGGTCGAGAAGCTGCTTTAGGTGTAAATCTTAATATATTTAAGGCTTCTTCCAATTGCTTTCCTCGAATGAGGTCTAAAACGACTCTCACCTTTCTGGGTGCAATCCTCACATATCTGGCCTGTGCCCTTGCTTCCAACTTATATACCTCCTTTACAAGGTTTATCATAACTTTAAAGTATCTTGAACAATTTATTTAAGTGCTGTGGATTTTTCAGTATGGGCCCCATGTCCTCTGAAAGTCCTTGTAGGTGCAAATTCTCCCAATTTATGGCCTACCATGTCTTCAGTTATATAAACAGGCACATGCTTTCTGCCATCATGAACTGCTATAGTATGACCAACCATCTCAGGAAATATAGTAGAAGCCCTGGACCAGGTCTTGACAACTTTCTTTTCCCTTTTCTGATTCATTTCGCTAATTTTAGCTAAAAGTTTTTTCTCAACGAAGGGCCCTTTTTTTGTTGAACGACTCATGAATTTACCTCCCTTCTACTTGCGGCGCTTGACAATATATTTATCCGATGCCTTATTCTTTTTCCTGGTTTTATATCCAAGAGTTGGCTTGCCCCAAGGTGTAACAGGACTTTTCCGCCCAATAGGCGATTTTCCTTCGCCACCGCCATGCGGATGATCTACAGGATTCATAACCACACCGCGAACATGGGGTCTTTTATTCATCCAACGCGACCTGCCTGCCTTACCGATAGAAATATTTTCATGTTCGATATTTCCAACCTGGCCGATTGTAGCTCGGCAGATTTCCGGCACCATCCGCATCTCGCCCGAAGGCAGTCTCAGTGTTGCCATGCCACCCTCTCTAGCCATAAGCTGTGCTGATGTGCCGGCAGATCTTACCATTTGTCCACCCTTGCCAGGAATAAGCTCAACGTTGTGAACTGTAGTGCCCACCGGTATGTTTGCTAATTTAAGAGCATTGCCCGGTTTGATATCTGCATTTTCACCCGATTGAACCGTATCCCCGACAGAAAGGCCTGCCGGTGCCAAAATATACCGTTTTTCGCCATCGGCGTAATGTAAAAGTGCTATATATGCAGTGCGATTTGGATCATATTCTATAGCTGCAACTTTAGCCGGCACACCATCTTTATCCCTTTTAAAATCAATAATCCTATATTTACGCTTGTGGCCACCGCCGCGATGCCTAATGGTTTCTCTGCCCTGCATGTTGCGGCCGGCTTTATTCTTTAAGATTTCTACCAAAGACCGCTCAGGCTCCTTTTTGGTAATTTCCTCAAAGGATGAAACACTCATAAATCTGCGTCCCGGCGTTGTAGGCTTAAACTTTTTTGTAGCCACATTATTCCCTCCTTCTCTGTATCAAATCAAACCCATTATTGCAATAAAACTACAAAACCTATATGGCTTCAAAGAATTCTATAGTTTTACTGTCATCGGTTAAGGTTACTATGGCTTTTTTCCAGTCTGGCCGTTTACCTTCAAATCTACCCATCCGTTTAACTTTTCCTCTTACATTTATAGTGTTGACCTTAGCAACCTTTACCCCGAAAATTGATTCTAAAGCATTTTTTATTTCAGTTTTGTTTGCTTTTCTGTCAACGATAAATACATATTTTTTTTGCTGCTGCATATCCATGGTTTTTTCTGTAATCCAGGGACGAATAATGATGTCATGCGGATTCTTCATCCTGCATACACCTCCTCCACCAGCTCAGCTGCCTCTTTTGTCATGATTAGATTGTCATGATTGAGTATATCGTATGTGTTCAAGGTGTTAACATATGTTGTCTTGACTGAGGGGAGATTGCGTGCAGATTTTTCTACATTTTCATCTTTTGCAGCTATTACTATAAGAGATTTTTTATCTGCATTTAAGTTCTTTAAAATTGAAACCATTTCTTTTGTTTTAGGTGCTTCCATCGATAGACTATCTATTACAATAAGTTCATTTTCGACAACCTTTGCACTAAGAGCTGATTTTAATGCAAGCCTCTTAAGCTTCTTAGGCATAGTTGACTTAAATGAGCGAGGCTTCGGCCCAAAAATAACGCCACCCTTTCTCCACAAAGGTGATCTTATGCTGCCGTGCCGTGCTCTTCCAGTGCCTTTCTGCCGCCAGGGTTTTCGTCCGCCACCGGCCACTTCGGCTCGAGTCAAGGTGTTTGCAGTTCCCTGCCTCTGGTTTGCTAAATAGTTAACTACTGCTCGGTGCATAATATCTGGCCGAACTTCAACGCCAAATACATCATCGGAAAGCTCAATTTCGCCTATCTGCTCTCCCGCTATGTTAAATAAAGTTACTTTTGGCATTGGGCTCCTCCTTTCATGATTATTTTCCGCTCTTTACGGTATTCTTAATAAAAAGCAGCGATTTTTTAGGTCCGGGTACAGAGCCCTTTATCATTAATAAATTTTTCTCCGGATCTACTTTCACTACTTCAAGGTTCTGTACAGTAGACTTTTCTGCTCCTAGGTGCCCCGGCCTCTTATTTCCCTTAAATACTCTGGCAGGAGCGGTAGCACCTCCGGAACCCGGTCTGCGATGGTACATGGAACCGTGAGCCATGGGACCGCGCTTAAAATTCCAGCGTTTTATTCCGCCTGCAAAGCCTTTACCCTTTGATATGCCGGTCACATCTACTTTATCTCCCGGCTGGAAGATATCTGCCTTTATTTCATCGCCAACATTGTACTTGTCTGCATCTTGCATCTTGAATTCTCTCATATAACGTTTGAATGCCAACTGGTTTTTTGTAAATTGGCCTTTTTGCGGTTTGTTCAATCTATTTTCTTTAATATCTTCATAGCCTACTTTAATTGCGCTATAGCCATCATTATTCACAGTTTTCTTTTGAATCACAAGGCATGGTCCTGCTTCAACTAAGGTTACAGGTAAAGCCTCACCCGTATCACTAAAAATTTGAGTCATGCCTAGTTTTTTACCTAAAATGGCTTTTGAAATCATCAAAATCACCTCCCGTTACTACAGCTTTATCTCAATATCGACTCCTGCCGGCAAATCCAGTCTCATAAGAGCATCGACAGTTTTCTGGTTTGGTTGTTTTATATCTATTAGTCTCTTATGGGTTCTGGATTCAAACTGCTCCCGGGCATCCTTATACTTGTGTGGAGCCCGAAGTATGGTTATGATACTCCGGTCCGTGGGTAAAGGTATAGGCCCCGATACTTTGGCCCCGGTTCTTTTAGCCGTTTCTATGATTTTCTTGGCCGATTGATCGAGTATCCCGTGGTCAAAAGCTTCAGACGTATTCTTATCTTTTGATGGGCCATTTATGTCCCTCCTTACGTTCGGATTTATGGATTGTTATACTTATTTTTCAATTATCTCAGTTACTACACCGGCTCCTACGGTTCTGCCACCTTCACGAATAGCAAACCTAAGCCCTGGTTCAATAGCTATGGGTGCTATAAGTTCGACATCCATGACTACGTTATCACCAGGCATTACCATCTCTGTGCCTTCAGGCAGGGTTATGGAGCCTGTTACGTCGGTTGTCCTGAAGTAGAACTGAGGCCGGTAGCCGTTGAAGAATGGTGTGTGTCTGCCGCCTTCTTCTTTCTTTAAGACGTATATCTGGCCTTTGAATTTGGTGTGGGGTTTGATGCTGCCGGGTTTGGCAAGTACCATTCCTCTTTCTACTTGGTCTCTGTTTATGCCTCTGAGTAATACTCCTATGTTGTCTCCAGCTTCTGCGGAGTCTAGGAGTTTCCTGAACATCTCTACTCCGGTTACTACGGTTTTTCTGGTTTCTTCTGCTATGCCTACTATTTCTACTTCGTCGCCTATTTTTACGGTGCCTCTTTCTACTCTGCCGGTGACTACGGTGCCTCTGCCGGTTATTGTAAATACGTCTTCTATTGGCATGAGGAAGGGTTTGTCTGTGTCACGTTCTGGTGTGGGAATGTAGTTGTCTACTTGTTCCATGAGTTCCCATATCTTGCCGCACCATTTGCAGTCTTTTTTGCCGCAGCCGCATTCTAGGGCTTTTAGGGCTGAGCCGGTTACTATTGGTATGTCGTCTCCGGGAAATTCGTATTCTGTAAGTAGTTCTCTTACTTCCATTTCGACTAGTTCTATTAGTTCTTCGTCGTCTACCATGTCGGCTTTGTTTAGGAATACTACAATGTAGGGTACGCCTACTTGACGGGCAAGCAGTATGTGTTCTCTTGTCTGGGGCATTGGGCCGTCTGCTGCTGATACTACTAGTATTGCTCCGTCCATCTGGGCTGCTCCGGTTATCATGTTTTTTACGTAGTCGGCGTGGCCGGGGCAGTCTACGTGGGCATAGTGCCGGTTTTCTGTTTCGTATTCTACGTGGGATGTGGCTATGGTTATTCCTCTTTCTCTTTCTTCCGGTGCTTTGTCGATGTTGTCGTAGTCTACAAAGTTTGATAGTCCCACATCTGATAATACTCTGGTTATTGCTGCTGTAAGGGTTGTCTTGCCATGGTCTACGTGACCTATTGTCCCTATGTTTACATGGGGTTTTTTCCTTTCATATTTCTGCTTTGCCATATTTATCCTCCTTAATATTGTTGTTCTTTTTATTTGTTAATTTTATTTGTTAATTTTATTTATTAATTATTGTATCTGCTATATTCTTTGGGACCTCATCATAGTGAGAAAACTGCATGGTATATATCCCGCGACCTTGAGTTTTTGATCTTAAAGCAGTTGCATATCCAAACATCTCTGATAGCGGCACAAACGCTCTAACTATCTGAGCACCCGATCGTGGTTCCATACCTTCCATTTGACCTCTGCGAGCATTGATATCTCCGATAACATCACCTAAATAATCTTCCGGTACTACAACTTCTACTTTCATAATCGGTTCAAGCAGCACTGGTGAAGCTTTTTTCATACCTTCTTTAAGAGCCATGGAACCGGCGATCTTAAAGGCCATTTCCGATGAGTCAACCTCATGGTAAGAACCATCATATAAAGTAGCCCTTATATCTACAACCGGATATCCGGCTAATACACCGCTGGTAAGCGCTTCACGTATACCTGCATCTACTGCGGGAATAAACTCCTTGGGAATTACACCACCGACAATTTTATTGACAAATTCATAGCCTTTACCTTGTTCCAGAGGTTCTAACTCCAGCCAAACATGTCCGTACTGACCTCGTCCGCCAGACTGTCTTACAAATTTACCTTCGGATTTTACTGTCTTGCGTATGGTTTCTTTATAAGCTACTTGTGGACGGCCTACATTTGCTTCCACCTTGAACTCTCTTAACATTCTGTCCACTATTATTTCCAGGTGGAGTTCTCCCATGCCGGCAATAATGGTTTGACCGGTTTCTTGGTCAGTATAGGTTTTAAATGTCGGATCTTCTTCTGAAAGTTTCTGCAAGGCCACACCTAATTTATCTTGGTCGGCTTTAGTTTTAGGTTCAATTGCTACTCTAATGACCGGCTCCGGAAATTGCATAGATTCTAAAATTATAGGATGATCTTCGCTGGAAAGGCTATCACCCGTTGCAGTATCTTTAAGGCCAACTGCCGCAACTATATCGCCGGTCATAACTTCATCAACTTCTTGGCGGTGATTTGCGTGCATATAGAGAATTCGCCCTATGCGCTCTTTTTTATTCTTCGTAGAATTATATACATATGATCCGGATTTAAGTGTGCCGGAATACACTCTAAAATAGGTCAGCTTTCCTACATACGGATCACTGACAATTTTAAAGGCCAGCGCTGAAAAAGGTTCATCATCACTTGCATGTCTTTCAATCTCTTCGCCGGTTTCAGGATTTATGCCTTTTATCGGCGGTACATCAAGCGGCGAAGGCATATAATACATTATAGCATCTAATAATTGCTGCACTCCTTTGTTCTTATAAGAAGAACCGCAGAGCACCGGTGTTAATCTAACCTCTACACAACCTTTTCTTATGGCGCGGCGTACATCTTCTTCAGGTATTTCTTCACCTTCAAGATATTTCATCATTATTTCATCATCAACATCCGATAGGGCTTCCAGCATTTTTTCTCGGTAATGCATGGCCTTGTCGCGGATATCTTCCGGTATATCTTCTTCCTCTATTTCAGTGCCCATATCATTTTTAAATATATAAGCCTTTTGATGAACCAAATCGACGATGCCTCTGAAATTTTCCTCACTGCCTATAGGTATCTGTATAGGAACTGGATAGGCTCCCAATCTTTCTTTCATCATAGATATAACATTTTCAAAATCTGCTCCGACAATATCCATTTTATTTATATAGGCAATTCTCGGAACCTTGTATTTATCGGCTTGGCGCCATACAGTTTCAGATTGAGGCTCTACGCCACCTTTTGCACAAAAAACAGCTACTGAACCGTCGAGAACTCGCAAAGACCTTTCAACTTCCACCGTAAAGTCCACGTGCCCTGGCGTATCGATAATATTTATACGATGACCTTTCCAATAACACGTTGTAGCAGCCGATGTTATGGTAATTCCTCTTTCCTGCTCCTGCTCCATCCAGTCCATTACGGCTGATCCCTCGTGAGTTTCTCCCATCTTATGAACTTTGCCGGTATAAAAGAGTATCCTTTCAGTTGTCGTAGTTTTACCGGCGTCTATATGTGCCATAATACCTATATTTCTTATCTTTTCTAATGTAACTTGCCTAGGCACAATTTTACACTCCTTTCTTATGCCAAGTCTTTACTGTTCAACGGCTGGCTACCATCTGTAATGTGCAAAGGCTTTATTGGCTTCGGCCATCTTGTGGGTTTCTTCCTTTTTCTTAACTGCTCCACCCATGTTATTAGCCGCATCCATAATCTCTCCGGCTAATCTCTCTGCCATGGTCCTTTCACTGCGTTTTCTGGCATAATCCACCAACCATCGCACTCCAAGTGTCAATCTTCTTTCCTGTCGGACATCTGAAGGAACTTGGTAGGTAGCTCCGCCAACCCTCCTAGGTCTAACTTCAAGAACAGGCATAACATTTTTCATGGCTTCTTGAAAAACTTCTATAGGATCTTTACCAGTTTTTTGCCTGATAATCTCAAAAGCCTCATAGCAGTTCTTCTGAGCCACGCCTTTTTTTCCATCATACATGACTTTGTTAATAAGTTTCGTTACCAGTTTATCGCCATATATCGGATCTTCTTCAACTGGCCTTCGAAATACATGACCACGTCTTGGCATTGTATCCCTCCTTTAACTATTTTTCTTAGGCTTTTTGGCACCATAAAGGGACCTGCCCTGCTTGCGATCTGCCACACCGGCAGCATCCAAAGCTCCTCGGATAATATGATATCTGACACCGGGAAGGTCCTTGACCCTACCTCCTCGAAGCAACACTACCGAGTGCTCCTGTAAATTGTGACCAATACCCGGAATGTATGCTGTAACTTCAATACCATTGGTAAGCCTTACCCTGGCAATCTTTCTTAAGGCCGAATTAGGTTTTTTCGGTGTAGTTGTCTTAACAACGGTACATACTCCTCGTTTCTGGGGTGAGCCTTTAAGGGCCGGAGCCGTAGATTTGTACTCTACTTTCTTTCTTCCCTGTTTTACCAATTGATTTATAGTTGGCAACTTGGCACCTCCTTCCATGTAATTGAATTAATAAGCAAAAATATATATATGCATTAAAAAGATGCCCCTATAGGGGCATCTTAAAAGCAATGCTATGAATTTAAGATTGCAGCAGAGGCTGCCCCTACCTGAATTCCACAGGCATCCCCCAATTCCTTCATAGTATTCACAGCTATAACTTCGATGCCTTTTTCTTTGCATATCCTTTTTAGTTCAGACACTATATGCTCTTCAGCATCTTCAGCTATGAAAACCATACAAACCTGATCCTTTTCGATAGCTTTTAAGGTTTGTTTGGTACCTATGGTTTTTTTGGAGGCCTTTTTTAATTTATCAAGCATTTTCTCGCCCTCCCCCTTTATTTATAAAGAGAGCCAAAAGACACACTCATATATTCTACCATCATAGGTTTTGACTGTCAATAAGTGAGCTTTCATCTGTACTTATTTCTTTTTCCACTTTTTCATCCGGAGTATGAATCTTTATATTTCTGTAACAACCCATCCCTGTTCCTGCCGGTATGAGTTTGCCGATAATTACATTTTCCTTTAAACCTAAAAGCGGATCTGTTTTTCCTTTAATTGCCGCATCAGTAAGTACCCTTGTAGTTTCCTGGAAAGAAGCGGCAGATAAGAAGGAATCAGTAGCAAGAGATGCTTTGGTGATACCTAAGAGCACCCTCTTACCCTCGGCCGGGGCTTTACCTGCAAGAATCATTTCGTTGTTTAACTCTTCAAATTCGAATACATCTATTAACTCGCCGGGAAGTAGTTCAGTATCACCCGGTTTTTCTACTTTAATTTTTCTAAGCATCTGGCGGATGATTACTTCTATATGCTTATCGTTGATATCAACACCTTGAAGCCTGTAAACTTTCAGCACTTCTTGAAGTAAATAGGTTTGCACTCCCCTTATGCCCTTTATCTTCAAAATATCATGCGGGTTTACCGAACCCTCGCATAGTTCATCGCCGGCTTCTACCACCGTACCATTCTCCACGGTTAGTCTTGCTCCGTAAGGAACTTGATAAGTTTTTGTTTCACCTGTTGGAGTTGTAATTTCTACTTCCCTTTTCTTTTTACCCTCAACAATCTTAGCTGTGCCGCCGACCTCAGTAATTACTGCCTGGCCTTTTGGTTTGCGAGCTTCAAATAACTCTTCGACCCTAGGAAGACCCTGTGTAATGTCTTGACCGGCTATTCCTCCAGTATGGAATGTTCTCATAGTAAGCTGTGTGCCCGGCTCGCCTATGGACTGAGCCGCTATAATGCCCACAGATTCGCCTATATCAACAGGTTTGCCCATTGCCATGTTTTTACCATAACATTTTACGCATACCCCGTGTCGTGTTCTGCATGTAAGCACCGAACGGATTTTAACTTCCTTCATGCCTGTTTTAACAATGCGGTTGGCCATGGCTTCGGTTATGAGCTCGTCTGCATGTACTATAATTTCACCTGTTTCAGGATCCTTTATGTCTTCTAATGCATATCGCCCTTCAATCCGTTCTTTGAGGTCTTCGATGATCCCACTACCATCTTTGATTGCTTTTACTGTTATACCATCAGTTGTACCGCAATCTACATCTCTTACTATAACATCTTGGCTCACATCAACCAGTCGCCGTGTCAAATATCCGGAATCCGCAGTTCGAAGAGCTGTATCTGCTAAGCCCTTCCTTGCACCATGTGTTGATATAAAGTATTCCAGCACCGTAAGGCCTTCTCTAAAATTCGCTTTGATAGGCAGGTCAATGATCCTGCCTGACGGATCAGCCATAAGACCCCTCATACCTGCAAGCTGTCTTATCTGCTGTTTATTACCCCTTGCTCCGGAATTTGCCATCATATACAGTGAATTGAAGTGGTCAAGGGAATCCATCAGTGCATCCGTAATTTTTTCAGTTGCGGCAGTCCAAATAGATAAGGTGTTCTCATATCTTTCTTCATCAGAAATGAGACCTCTCCTATATAAAAGTTCTACTTGGTCAACCTTTTCATCAGCCTCGGATAGGATTTTCTCCTTTTCTTCAGGAACTTCTATATCGGTAATGCCGATGGTTATTCCGGCTTTTGTTGCATAATCAAAACCTTTTTTCTTTATCTTATCCAAAACTTGAGCTGTAACCGTAGTTCCATGTAAGCGATAGCACCGTTCAATGATATCTCCCAACTTACTCTTATCAACCAAGCTGTTTAGTTCCAGCTCAAATAGATTTTCTTCTTTTGTTCTGTCTACATATCCTAAATCTTGAGGTATACCCTCATTAAATATTAAACGCCCCGGTGTAGTCTTTATAATCTTGTAACGTTCCTGACCGTCAATATTCCTTTTTATTCTAACATTAACAGGTGCATGAAGACCCACTTCTCCCATTTCATAAGCCAATACCGCTTCTTCAGGCAAGAAAAATATTTCCCTTCGCCTTTTTCGCCGGGTCTTTCTATCGTTAAATAGTATGAACCTAAAACCATATCTTGAGTCGGAGTAACTACCGGCTTTCCGTCCTGAGGCTTCAATATGTTATTTATTGATAGCATTAAAACCCTTGCTTCAGCCTGAGCTTCCGCTGAAAGCGGTAAGTGGACGGCCATCTGGTCGCCGTCAAAATCTGCATTGTATGCGGTACAAACCAGAGGATGTATCTGTATGGCTCGGCCTTCTACCAGTATAGGCTCAAAAGCCTGAATTCCCAAACGGTGCAATGTAGGAGCCCTGTTTAAAAGTACTGGATGCTCTTTGATAATATCCTCGAGCACATCCCAAACTTCAGGCCTTATCCGCTCTACCATGCGTTTTGCACTTTTTATATTATGTGCATGCCCTTCTGATACCAATTTTTTCATGACAAAGGGCTTGAATAGCTCCAAGGCCATTTCTTTTGGTAAACCGCATTGATATAATTTAAGTTCAGGACCGACCACAATAACCGAACGCCCGGAATAGTCAACACGCTTACCTAACAGGTTTTGTCGAAACCGTCCTTGCTTACCTTTTAGCATATCACTTAAAGATTTGAGTGGCCTGTTGCCAGGGCCTGTAACCGGGCGGCCTCGCCGGCCGTTATCAATAAGGGCATCCACTGCCTCTTGGAGCATTCGCTTTTCATTTCTTACTATGATGTCCGGTGCCCCTAAATCTAAAAGTCTTTTTAGACGGTTATTCCTATTAATAACCCTTCGATACAAGTCATTAAGATCTGATGTTGCAAAACGTCCGCCGTCTAACTGCACCATTGGTCTAAGGTCAGGCGGAATTACCGGAATAACTTCTAAAATCATCCACTCAGGTTTATTTTTTGATTTCCTGAAAGCCTCTACAACTTCCAGCCGCCTGAGAATCCTTATCCTCTTTTGGCCTGTAGCATCCTTTAATTCCGTCCTAAGCTCTTTAGATAATTTCTCGCAATCTATTTCAGTCAAAAGTTCTTTGACAGATTCGGCTCCCATTCCGGCTTTAAAAGCATCGCCGTATTTATCCCGATATTCTCGGTATTCTCTTTCATTTAATAATTGCTTTTTCATCAAGGGAGTATCGCCAGCATCAGTCACTACATAAGAAGCAAAATATATTACCTTTTCCAAGGATCGCGGTGACATATCGAGAATCAAGCCAATGCGACTTGGTATTCCCTTTAAAAACCATATATGGGAAACGGGGGCTGCCAGCTCAATATGACCTATTCTTTCACGGCGCACTTTAGATTTTGTAACTTCAACTCCACAGCGGTCGCATATAACACCTTTATATCTTACCCTTTTATATTTACCGCAATGACACTCCCAATCCTTTACAGGGCCAAATATACGTTCACAGAACAATCCCTGCTTCTCCGGTTTAAGAGTTCTGTAATTAATAGTTTCAGGCTTTTTTACCTCTCCTTTAGACCATTCTCTTATCTGCTCCGGTGAAGCAAGACCAATCTTTATGGAATCAAAATAATTGAGTTCCAGCAAGTGTTTCTCTCCCTTCACAACTTGGTTGGGGCTTTAAATATTATCTAATTCATCACCTTTATCCGCATCATCATCATCAAGGTCAATAAACTCCACTTCTATATCAGCCAAGTCAATATTTTCGTCCTCTGTATCATCGTCTTTATCATCATAATCATCATAAATGATGTCATCTTCATTAATTTCATCTGCATCATCCGAGTCTGAGTCTTCATCATTACTATTATTATTTATACCTGACTTTTCTTCATCGGCTTCCATACCCTCTAAGTTTACCTCTAGTACCGTTTCTTCTTCATCTTCATCATCGTCTTCCTTGATTTGTATTTCTCCTGCATCTTCAGACAAAATCTTTACATCAAGAGCTAGGGACTGAAGTTCTTTTATTAAAACCTTAAACGATTCAGGTATCCCTGGTTCGGGCACGTTTTCTCCTTTAACTATAGCCTCGTAGGTTTTTACGCGACCGAGAACATCGTCAGATTTTACCGTAAGCATCTCCTGCAAGGTATAGCTGGCACCATAAGCTTCCAATGCCCATACTTCCATTTCTCCAAATCTCTGGCCGCCAAACTGGGCTTTACCTCCCAGTGGCTGCTGAGTAACCAGCGAGTAAGGTCCAGTAGAGCGGGCATGGATTTTATCATCAACTAGGTGAGCTAATTTGAGCATATACATATAACCCACCGTCACCCGACGATCAAACGGAATACCTGTCCGACCATCCCGCAGCTCAACTTTGCCATCTTCTGAAACATTGGCTTTTTTAAGCGTGCTAAGGATTTCGCTTTCTTCAGCACCGTCAAATACAGGTGTAGCTACATACCAGCCAAGTGCTTTAGCCGCCCATCCTAAATGAGTTTCCAACACCTGACCGATATTCATACGTGAAGGAACACCGAGCGGATTTAGGACTATATCTACGGGAGTTCCATCTGGCAAGAAAGGCATATCCTCCGCAGGCATAATTCGCGAAATAACACCCTTATTACCGTGGCGACCCGCCATCTTATCTCCTTCGGATATTTTTCTCTTTTGTGCTATATAGACCCTTACCAGTTCATTGACACCGGGAGAAAGCTCATCATTATTTTCGCGAGTAAATATTTTTACATCAACTACAATACCATATTCCCCATGAGGAACCCTGAGCGAAGTATCCCTTACTTCACGAGCTTTTTCCCCGAAAATAGCCCTGAGTAATCGCTCTTCGGCAGTAAGTTCAGTTTCACCCTTAGGAGTAACTTTGCCTACCAGAATATCACCGGCTTGGACTTCTGCACCAATCCTGATGATTCCTCGGTCATCCAAATCCTTTAAGGCATCTTCACCAACATTGGGAATGTCCCTGGTAATCTCCTCAGGGCCCAATTTAGTGTCGCGGGCTTCGGCCTCATACTGCTCTATGTGAATCGAAGTAAATACATCATCTTTTACAAGCCTTTCAGAAAGTAATATAGCGTCTTCATAATTGTAGCCTTCCCAAGGCATAAAAGCTACTAAAACATTACGGCCCAAGGCCAGTTCGCCATGATCGGTAGACGGGCCGTCTGCTATAGGCTGCCCTTTTGCCACTCTTTCGCCTTTCTTTACAATTGGCCTCTGGTTGATACAAGTCCCCTGGTTAGATCTTATGAATTTACGAACTCTGTATACATCCAAACTGCCGTCACTATCCCGACGTACCACAATTTCCCGGCCTGTAACCCTTTCTACAACACCGCTGTTTCGTGCGAGAATCATTACACCGGAATCCATAGCAACCTTATGCTCAATACCTGTGCCTACAAGCGGTGCCTCGGTTATCAGCAGCGGAACTGCCTGCCGCTGCATGTTAGAGCCCATCAGAGCACGGTTGGCATCATCGTGCTCAAGGAAAGGAATCAGTGCAGTTGCCACTGATACCAGCTGTTTCGGAGATACGTCCATGTAATCCACGTCTTCAGCGGGAACCACAATTGTTTCATCCGCATACCTTGCAACAATCCTTTTTTGTACAAATCTTCCCTCTTCATCCAAAGGGGCATTAGCCTGTGCAATTATAAATGCATCCTCTTCATCTGCGGTAAGATAATCGATTTCATCAGTGACCACACACCGTTCCTTATCAACTCTGCGATAAGGAGTCTCAATAAATCCATACTGGTTTACCCTGGCGTATGTACTTAAGGAACCGATTAAACCGATATTAGGACCCTCAGGAGTTTCTATGGGGCACATACGCCCATAGTGAGAATGGTGAACGTCGCGAACTTCAAAACCGGCTCTGTCCCTGCTTAATCCTCCCGGTCCCAGTGCACTAAGCCTGCGCTTGTGCGTCAATTCCGCAAGAGGGTTTGTCTGATCCATGAACTGTGAAAGCTGGCTGCTGCCAAAAAACTCTTTAATTGAAGCAACTACAGGTCGTATGTTTATAAGGCCTTGAGGTGTAATAGTATCTACGTCTTGAATAGTCATACGTTCCTTGACTACTCTCTCCATCCTGGCAAGTCCAATACGGAATTGATTTTGCAAAAGTTCGCCTACCGAACGAAGGCGCCTATTACCCAGATGATCAATATCATCAATGCTTCCAATCTTATGAGGAAGATTTACAAAATAATTAACAGAAGCTATAATATCTTCAACCGTTATATGCTTTTCCGTCCTATTGCCTTCAGGACCCGGCTCTTGAGAATAGCCATTACTTACTATCTTGACAACCTTAGGATGATATTCTCCCTGCGTTCTGGATTCCGACCGGTCCGAAGGTAATTCTACTTTTAGTTCTTTTATTTTGAGGGATTCAAGCAATTCAGCCGCTTTGCGGCTAATCTTATCACCTTTTTTAAGGATGATTTCACCCGTTTCAGGGTTTTCCACATTTTCAGCACTTATTTTGCCTGTGATGCGGTCCTTTAGTCGTAGTTTCTTATTAAACTTATATCGACCTACATGTGCTAAATCATATCGCTTTGAATCAAAAAATAATGACTCAAGCAGTGATCTTGCATTTTCAACCGTAGGTGGTTCACCCGGCCGAAGTCGTTTATAAATTTCGATAAGGGCCTCATTCTGATTTTCTGTATTATCCTTTTCAAATGTGCGCAAGATTTTTTCATCTTCACCCATAAGTTCCAATATCTGGGCATTTGTTCCATACCCTAAAGCCCTTAGTAATACAGTAACAGGCATTTTGCGTGTCCTATCGACACGGACATACAAGACTTCATTGGAGTCCATTTCCAGTTCAAGCCATGCCCCTCTGTTAGGGATTATGGTTCCGGAAAATAACTCTCGGCCGTTTTTATCCCGCTGACTGCTAAAATATACCCCCGGGGAACGAACAAGCTGACTTACAATGACGCGCTCCGCACCATTAATAATAAATGTGCCGTTTTCGGTCATAAGGGGAAAATCCCCCATAAAAACCTCTTGCTCTTTCACTTCGCCGGTTTCTTTGTTTATCAGCCGAACTTTAACCTTGAGCGGAACAGCATAAGTTACATCTCTTTCCCGGCACTCATCTTCCGAGTATTTTGGGACAGTTTCAAGTTTGTGATCAATGAATTCCAATACCAGATTGCCTGTAAAATCTTCAATAGGTGAAATGTCTCGAAAAACCTCTCCAAGACCTTCATCAAGGAACCACTGATATGAATCCCTTTGAATTTCAATTAAATCAGGCATCTCCATAACTTCATTGATTTTCGAATAGCTCCATCGGGTGCGATCACCTATGGAAATAGGCTTAACCAAGTTTCCCTCACCCCTTTTTTATAAGTAAAAATAGCCAAAAGCTGTAGCACTATCTTGCTTTTGGTTTTAGGCAAAAATATCTATTATACTATCTCCTAAAACAGGAAACATTATACAATTATATAGAAAAATAAATATTGGCATAGTTTTTGCTTACGATTATGCAGTTTATTATGATACCATATTTTTTCAACTATGTCAATTAATTATCGCACATTTTCGCTAAGGCTAAATGCAAGTTAAAATGAAACACTTTTTAGAAGATATCCCTCCATTATATCCGTTTCGCTCGTTATAATTTGGTTAATATGAAGGTCCTCCATTATAGTCCTGACGATTAAAACCCCCGCCGTAATGATATCGGCTCGCTGCGGCTGAAGGCCTTTAAGTTTGCATCTTTCGTCTGCTGTCATAGACAATAATTTTGAAAAAATATCATCCGCAATCCTCTTATTAAGTACGTAGCCGTGTACTTTTTTTATATCATAAATTTCAAGCTCCTGTGCCATAGCCGAAAGTGTTGTTAATGTTCCCCCAACTCCTATGGTCGTAATAGCATTATTTATCTGAAATTGATTAAAATATCCGGCAAAGCCGCCCAAAAGTCGGCTAATAGCACTATGAGCTTCAACAATATCATCAAAATTTGGCGGGTCGGATTTAAAATACCTTTGAGTCCAACGTACTGCGCCTATTGGCAGGCTTTCACTTTTTTCTATATTACTCTCGCCTACAATCAGCTCTGTTGAATTTCCTCCGATATCTATAACCAAAGCCATCCCCTGTTGCTTAATGCCTGATTTTGCTCCCAGAAATGATAAAAGAGCCTCTTCTTGACCTGATAGAATCTTAATATTAAGCCCAATCCGTTTTGCACTGTTTAGAAAATCATTGCTGTTCTTTGCTTCACGCAGAGCACTTGTGCCAAAAGCCAAAGTCCTTTCACTCTGCAGGGATTTTGCCTTATTTTGAAAATATGTAAGAACTGATAAGGTATCGCTCATTGATTTTTCATCAAGCCGTTGGTTTTGGATAACTCCACGTCCTAAGCGTGTTGTTGCAAGCTCTCGATGTACAGGAACAACAGAACCGTTCAGCACATCTGCTACTAAAAGCCTTATTGAATTGGAACCTAAATCTATCACTGCACATCTCATAATTTAGCTTCCCTTCAAGAAATTTAAAATCCAGGGAATAACCCTGGATAGTTTCTCTTTTAAAATATGACTTAAAATAAATTCGACTTATAATATTTTCCTTCTTCCATATGACCCAGAACCGCGTTTAGATTCATTGTTCTTCTTAATATCAAGAAGTCTCTCCTCGCTGTCCTTTAAAAATTTAGACAGCTTATCCTCAAAACTAAGATCATTCTGCTTAGGCTTTCTATAACTGTTATTGGAATTTTCCTTGGTCTTGCGAATTGAAAGACTCACTTTACCGTCTGAAGAAATTGATATAACCTTTACCTTTATGATGTCATTTTCTTTTAGAAAATCATTGACATCCTTTACAAAACTATCAGCTACTTCAGAAATATGAACCAGTCCCGTAACTCCCTCAGAAATTTCTACGAAAGCCCCGAATTTAGTAATCCCCGTTACTCTTCCCTCTAAAATTTGGCCTACCTCAACAGGCATACTTAAAAAATTCCTCCTTTAAATCTCTTCGATACTGTTAATTATACTTTAACTTTTCACATTCGTCAATCAAGAAACTTATTCTTTTGGACTTTCAACACCTTTATATATGTATTCTCCAGGTTTTACCAGCCCTAACTCGTCGCGGGCAACACCTTCGATATACTCGTCGGTATGTAGAAGACTTATCTCCTCTTCAAGCTCTTCTCTTTGCTCTGTCACCTCTTTCATCCTGGCTTTTAGCTGTGCTTCCTGCTGTGCTAACTTAGTAATTTTGAACTGTTGCATCGCTAAGGTAGATGCCACATATATTAAAAAAAGCAAGAATAGTAAGTGACGGATTTTAAATTTCCTTTTGCCTTTCATGCTCATCAAACCTTCCAAGTGTTCTTGTATTTACACTTCGATGAAAATTCTCAAAGTCCTGCATTATTTCCGCTTTGTTTTTAAAAAAATTCGCCTAGCATCGGAGTATATCCTACCGACAATTCGAAAAAACTTGCACTTATATATTTTATTTATAAATGATAACATCTTTCGAACGATTATGCTTGCCAAAATATCTAACTCAATAAAAAAATAAATTACATATCGACTTATAAAGCGAAGATAAAAAGATAATCCGAGCATAATGCATAAAAAAATGTATCCGCGGACTTGACCTGAACTTACATCCAAAAGTGATGTAAACGTAATAATTGTTATGATTGCCCAAAAACACAAATCCCCGAGGACCGTAAGATAAAGTCCGGGGGAAAGTAAATTTCTTATGCGCCGATATATGTCAAACAACAGTCCTGTAACTAGTCCTATAATTAAGGAAGTCATTATGAGTATGACCTGTGGTTTTATCTCCCAAAGGCTCAATTAAATCATCCCCTGCCGGCTTTATTTTAATAAACGACTGAGTAAACTTTTTTCTTTCTGACCGGAAGTAGAACCCTCATGATAAGTCATAGACTTAACCAAGCCTTCTATAGCAATTACACCGGCATCTAAATTAAGTTGTTTCATATACATCTTTTCACCTTTGATGTTAAGCATCCCCTGGTCGGTTTCCAGCATTATATCTTCATCGGTAAATTTTTCGACATTAATTACACCATCAACATCCAGTGACTCTCTATTTGTCAGCACTATTTTGTGACGGGTATTCTCTTCCACGATAAAAACCCTCCCTTTTATTAAGTTCTTCCATTAATTTTATTCGGGAGGGTTTAAAAATATGTTATTCCCACAGCCTTACAATATTTATGTCTTTAAAATAGTATTTTATTATCTCCTCAGGCTTTTTCCCCTGTTTGGCCATAACATTTGCACCCCATTGGGATAAACCTACGCCATGGCCAAAACCTTTGCCTGCCATAAACACATTATCTCCTTCCACCTTGAAGCTTGTTAAAAGAGTTGACCTCATATCCATGCTCCCAAGGGCAATGCGAAGTTCTGGGGCCGATACCGTGGCATTTCCTATCTTAAGAAATGTAGCCCTTCCGGAAGGTCCTCGCTTAGCTACGCTGACACTGTCGATAGGCCCTGTTTCTAAACCCAGTTTATCTCTGATTGCCGAGCTGACTTCATCTTTTGTAAACGAGGCAGACCAGGTTCTCTTACCTATGGGCCCCACATCTGAATCCGGTGATTTTGTCACTTTTATATACGGAGGCTCTGCATCTTTGAAATTTAAGCCCTCTTTAGCAGTAGCAGTAAGTCCTCCTGCATGGGAGTGAAACCATGCCTTGATATAATTGCCTTTATATGCGGCCACCTCACCCCGTGTCATATTTACAGCCTTTATTACTCTGTCGTTTATATTTTCAGGATTCCATGCCTGTGCTTCTTCAAAATCTGTGGAAATGTCGGCATTGCCATATTTCGAGCCGCCCTTGTCCGATATAAATTCCAGTACATACGTTCTGGCTAAAATGGCTTGAGTTGCCAGAGCTTCTACAGGCCAGTAGTTTTCCATTTCTCCTGCTACGACACCTGCCACATAATCTTCCAGTTTCATTTCTTTGACGCTTTTACTCTGAACATCGTATACGCTAAGCACAGGTTCTTTTCCCGCTCCACGGCTTATTTTGTCAGGAATTTTAGGTGCAGCAGGTTTCTTGTCAGGGCCGGGTTTCTTAGCACATCCTCCGGTATAGATTACAAGCAATACCAATAGCATCGCCAAAACCATCCGCCTCTTATACATATAAAACCTCCTCCTCGTATAATAAAGTCATAGTTTAAAAACTATATTTCTTTTCTATCTCACTATTCTTGTGAGATAATAATTGTACAGATAGAGGTCGTAGTTTTCCTCCTTGAAGCCTAGTCTTCCTTTTCAAGGGTTACGCCTCTTCTTTACATCCATATGCGAATGAGCTGGATAGTACAAAAGTTACTGAATATCTAACGAGGTTGCATCATGTAAAGTAGAGAGGTCCTAGACTTTATCTGTAAATATATTAAAAGCTGGTGATTTTATGTTTTATGTTGGTATTGATATTGCTAAACAAAACCACGAAGCTTCTATTATTGATTCTAATGGTAAGCTTCTTGATAAAAGTATATCCTTTTCAAATTCTCAAGTAGGTTGCAATAAATTAATTGCCTTGCTTGAAAGATTTGAAGCTGATACTTCCAACACTGTTATTGGTATGGAAGCTACTGGTCATTATTGGGTTAGCCTTTATTCATATCTAATTGATCTAGGGTTTACTGTAAATGTTATTAACCCTATTCAATCAGATGCATTTAGAAAGATGTATATTAGGCAAACTAAGAACGACTCTAAGGATTCCTTTATCATTGCTCAAATTATGCGTTTCGATGAATTTTCCACTACTTCTTTAGCTGATGAAGATGTTATGGCCTTACGCCAATTATCCAGATACCGTCTCGCTTTAGTAGATGAATGCTCTGATTGGAAACGCAAGTGTATTGCTCTTTTGGATCAAGTTTTCCCTGAATACTCTAAGCTTTTTTCTGATACCTTTGGAGTAACTTCTAGGGAGCTGCTCTCTAAATATCCTACTCCAGAGGATATGTTATCCATAGATACAGGGACTCTTTCCAAACTTCTATCCGAAGCTAGTAGAGGACGTTTTGGTATTTCAAAAGCTTCTGAAATTCAAGAGTCTGCTACTAATACTTTTGGTATTAACTTTGCAAAAGATGCATTTGCATTTCAAATTAAGCAAATTATTGCCCAAATTAATTTTATCGAAGAACAGCTAAAAGAACTTGAAACTGAAATTTCTACACTCCTTCACCAAACCAATTCAGTTATTACTACTATTACAGGTATTGGTGATGTTCTTGGTGCTATTATTATCGGAGAAATTGGTGATATTTCCCGTTTTGAAGCTGCACCCCAACTTGTTGCCTATGCAGGTCTTGATGTAGCCGTAAAACAATCTGGTGATTTTGTGGGGACACAGACTAAAATTTCTAAACGTGGTTCTCCATATCTTCGTAGGGCAATTTGGTTAGCTGCTACTGTTGCAGCCTTCAAAGACCCAGCTCTGTCAGTCTATTATCAATCACTTAGGGCAAGAGGGAAACATCATTTAACTGCCATTGGGGCTGTCGCTAGAAAGATGTGTAATATTATCTTTGCAGTCCTTCGTGATAACAAACCCTATGTGCCTGATATTAAATAGGATTGGTAAAAACTAACCTGCTTTTACAACCTAAATTTTTTATTCTATATTTAGGTTTATTTGTTTTGCCTAATTTTACATAAGTATTTATGGCAGGTTCTGTCAAGGGATGCTTTTTCCCTTGACGGGTTCTGACAGAAATTTTATAATCACAAAGGCAAAATAAATTAAATTATCTCTTGACTTTTAATAGCTGGTCTTGAAATTTTTGATTTCCGTGGTTTTGTTGTGTATTTATATACCTTTATTCAAATTTAAAACTTCGATTTACTTTATACCTTTAGTATGGTTATTTAAAAAATAAATAATCTCTTACGAGGCATAAAAAAAGTAGACCTGTACAGGCCTACTTTTTTAAAGGGATACTTTTAGTTATTAATACTGTCTTTCAAAGCTTTACCCGCCTTAAAAGCCGGAATACTGGCTGCGGGTATATCGATTTCTTCACCGGTTTGAGGATTACGACCCTTTCTCGAACTCCTCTCCCTGACTTCAAATGTTCCAAATCCAACTAATTGAACTTTGTCCCTTTTTACGAGAGCTTCTTCGACTGATTCGATGAAGGCATTAAGGGCTTTCTCTGAATCCTTCTTCGTTAATCCACTCTTTTCAGCCATCGCGGTAATTAGTTCGGCTTTGTTCACAAGATTCCCTCCCTGATGTTAATTAATTACATATTGGATATTCTTCACTTATTGACAAAATCCTTCTTTCTAAAGGAAATTTACAATTTTTTTTCTTGATTTTTACTTTGCTCCCATAATATATCCATTTCCTGTAAATTCATTTCCTGTAAATTCTTGTCGGATTTTGCCGCTTCTGTTTCAACAAAATCAAATCTGCGTATAAATTTTTTTACAGCATCATTTACAGCAAGCTCCGGTTCTACTTCTAAGAAACGAGCCACATTTACACAAGCAAAAATTAAGTCTCCCATTTCTTCTCTTATTTTGTCACTATTTCCTATATTATATACCTCTTTAAGTTCTTCTAATTCTTCATAAACCTTATCGAATGCACCCTTTACATCGTCCCAGTCAAAACCGACTCTGGCCGCCTTCTCTTGTACCTTGAAAGCCTTCATCAGTGCCGGAAGGGTTTTAGGCAGATTCATCATACTCTGGGCTTCGGTTTTCATATCTTTTTCTTCACGCTTTATTTCTTCCCAATTTTTCAGAACCTCCTCTGTCCCATCTACCGTAATATCTCCAAATATATGCGGGTGCCGTCGAACCATCTTATTGCAAACACCGTTGATAACATCGCCTATATCAAAATCTCCTCTTTCCTGAGCAAGACGGCTGTGAAAAACTATTTGCAGCAAAAGATCACCGAGTTCCTCAACAAGGTCATCTTTATTATTTCTATCAATAGCATCTATTACTTCATAGGCTTCTTCAATGAGAAATGGCTTAAGCGTTTCGTGTGTTTGGGACTTGTCCCAAGGACAACCTGGATTTCCCCTAAGTTTTGCCATTATATCTACTAAATCATCCAATGTACGTTTTGCCAATTAATTTTACCCCCTAAAAACTCCAAATTTGCTCAAAAGCATGATTAGCCGCTGACCGCCGGGCAAAAGTTCTAAGTCCTTTTTCTTAATACCGCCAAAAACAATTAAGGCTACGGCATATATTGCAGCTCCTAAAGCTATCGCCAAAATAGTTGCTTTATTTTGTGTAATGCCGAAGTCCATGAACTTACCATGGGCCAAGTAAACACCGACACCCATTAGGCCGGCGGCAAAAGCAGGTTTAAACACCATATAATTTAAATCTATACCTAAACCGGTCCAGCTGACAACTGCCGTATAATTTAAAATAGACGGTACTAAATAACCTACAACTGTCCCCAGGGCAGCACCTTTTATATTGATAGAAGGAATCCCCGTGAGAAAGTAATTAATAGAAATTTTAATAGCGGCACCAATCAACATATTTTTTACCGGAATCATGGTTTTGCCTATACCCTGAAGTATTCCTGTCGTGGTTTGTGTAAGAGCTAAAAATATAACTCCCCACGAAAGAATCTCTAATGAAAGTCCAGCCTCAACATTATTATAGAGCAGCATTGTTATTGGTTTTGCCAACACATACATGCCCACTGCTGACGGCAAGCCGAAAATTATGCTCATTCTCATGCCTGTTTCAGCTCTTTCGGCAACCATCGACCGGTTTTTTAAAACAACAGCCTCTGAAATAGCGGGCACCAAACTGGCTGAAAGTGCAGTAGTTACAACAACAGGTAAATTTATTAGCGGAACCGCCATACCTGTTAATTGCCCAAAAAGCTCAGTTGCACGCTTGACGGAAAATCCGGCATCCTGCAGTCGGCTGCTGACAATGGCTGCATCCGCCATGCTCATAATAGGACTGATAAGCCCGCCCAGTGTTATCGGAACGGCAAACCAAAATAATCGGTTTATGATATGCGCAAAGCTCTCCAAATTTCCGCCTTCATCAAGATGGACCTTTTTAATCAAGGACCTCTTTCTGTTATAATACACCATAATAAGGACTGTAAGACCCGCAACCGCTCCTACCACCGGCCCGAAAGCAGCTCCTGCAGCAGCATATTCCACCCCGTAAGGCAGTAGTAAATCCGCAAGTATAAACACCGCTACCACTCGACCTATTTGCTCAACTATTTGAGATATGGCCGATGGCGTCATGTCTTGCAGACCTTGAAAAAATCCCCTGAAGCACGACATTATTGAAACAAAAAATATCGCAGGTGCAATGCTTATAATAGGATAAAAGGCTTTGGGATTTTTATAGACTTCTACCGCCAACCACTCGGCTCCGAAAGCTAAAACAAGAGTCAGACAAATTCCAACTCCGGCAAGCACTACCATAGAAGCCCTAAATATTCTATAAGCATTTTTAAATCTGCCCAGTACCACATCTTCTGATACCATTTTAGATATTGCCGTAGGTAGACCCGCAGTAGAAATTGACAGCAATATCAAATATATAGGATAAGCCATTTGATAAAGGCCCATCCCCTCATCTTTTATTAAACGTGCTAAGGGGATTCGGTACATGGCCCCCAATACTTTTACAATAAATCCTGCAGCCGCTAAGATTAAAGCACCCTTTAAAAAAGAATTCTTTTTTTCCGTCAAAAAAAATCCGCCTTTCATTTGAATTCCTTATTATTATATTCTATTCCGGGCAGGTCGGCAATATTTATCGGAAACATCACAATTCGTTTCGTATACAGGTACACCGTTTCTTTCGGTCAAATTCACAAAAAGCAGCAATGAGGCAGAGCTATCCTCGTTTTATCGCTAAATTTGGTAAATTAAACACTAGTAAGGTTATTAAAAATGTTATATAATAGAGTTTAATTATATTTTTTAGGAATTGGAGGTCTAACTAATGGATAAACTAGCTTCCGTAGGTCTTTATAACACTAAAAATGTTTACAAAAATCTATCAGTTGCACGCCTGGTTGAAGAGGCGTTAAAGAGGGAGGAAGGTTTTTTAACTGCAAGCGGTGCATTCAACGTTTACACCGGAAAATATACAGGTCGTTCACCTAATGACAAATTTATAGTTGACGAGCCTTCTGCCCATGACAAAATATGGTGGGGAAATAATAAGCCTATTGACGAAGAGCATTTCGAGAGTATATTGAAACGGCTTTTAGCATATCTCCAAAATCGTGATATCTTCGTATTTGATGGTTTTGCAGGTGCCGACCCCAAATATCGGCTGCCCATTCGAGTAATTAATGAGTTTGCCTATCAGAATCTTTTCTGTCGCCAGCTTTTCATCGTTCCAACAGAAGACGAGCTTGCAACCCACGAGCCGGGATTTACCGTCATATGTGCTCCGGGCTTTAAAGCAAATCCCAAAACCGATAAGGTAAACTCAGAAGCATTTATAATAATCAGTTTTGAAAAGAAGTTGGTTATTATCGGCGGCAGTCAGTATGCAGGCGAAATTAAGAAATCTGTATTCTCAGTAATGAATTATCTGATGCCGCAAGCAGGTGTGCTTTCCATGCACTGCTCCGCAAATGTGGGGAAAGACGGATCTACCGCATTGTTTTTCGGGTTATCAGGCACAGGAAAAACTACCCTTTCTGCAGACCCGAATCGCTTTCTTATAGGCGATGATGAGCACGGGTGGAGTGATGACGGCATATTCAACTTTGAAGGTGGCTGTTATGCCAAATGTATTAATCTTACCAGGGAAAAAGAACCTCAAATCTATGATGCTATAAAATTCGGTTCTGTATTAGAAAATGTCATAGTTGATGAACAAACAAGAATTCCTGATTATGACAGCGATAAAATTACGGAAAATACCAGAGCCGCTTATCCGGTAGAGTATATTCCGGGTGCTGTAATTCCCGGTATTGGAGGCCATCCTAAAACAGTGGTGTTTTTAACAGCCGATGCTTTCGGGGTGCTGCCTCCTATAGCAAAATTGAGCAGGGAGCAGGCCATGTACTACTTTATTTCAGGCTATACCAGCAAACTGGCCGGCACTGAGCGAGGAATCACCGAACCTCAAGCTACTTTTTCTTCCTGTTTTGGATCACCGTTTTTGCCGCTTTCACCGATGGTTTACGCCAAATTGCTGGGAGAAAAAATTGAAAAACACAATTCCAATGTATTTCTGGTGAATACCGGTTGGACCGGTGGAGCATATGGCACAGGTAAGCGTATGAATCTTGAATATACACGTGCCATGATAAATGCAGCCTTGGACGGCAAGTTAGATTCAGTTGAATATGAACCGGATCCCGTCTTTGGCTTAATGATACCCAAATCCTGCCCCGGCGTTCCAACTGAAATATTAAATCCCAAAAACACATGGAAAGATAAAGCTGCCTACGACGCAACAGCCGTTAAGCTTGCGGAAAGTTTTACAAAGAATATTGCAAAATTTTCCGGTATTGCTTCTGAGGTGATAGCAGCAGGACCTCAAAATAAAGGCAAAAATTGTTCCGACATTAACGAAAAAACTGCCAGTTAAAATATTTTTTAATTAAGTACAATAAAAAATAGCAGCCAAGCTGCTATTTTTTATTGCTCCATTTGTTTTGCCAGAAATCCCGCCGCTGTTTCGGCTATTTTAACTTCCATTTCTCCCATACTTATATTTGAGTCCTTGGACAAAAGTATAACCGCACCTATTGGATCGCCTTCGGCAATAATTGGGCAAATTACCTGGCTTGAGTATTTGATTTTACCCTCATCCTCATCCGCGGTAATTCGTACATAATCCTTTTCACTGGTTTTTGGTATAAGGACTGTTTTACGTTCATCCATAATCTTTTCAAGAGCAGGGCTTATGGACTTTTCCATATACTCCTTTTTTGGTGCTCCGGCAACGGCTATAATCGCATCTCTGTCTGAAATACAAATGATATGATCTACAGAATCATGAAGTGAATCAGCATATTCCCTGGCAAAATCGCCTAACTCCCCGATCGGAGAATACTTTTTTAGTATTACTTCCCCTTCCCGATCCGTGAATATCTCAAGAGGGTCGCCTTCGCGAATTCTGAGGGTCCGACGAATTTCCTTGGGTATTACTACCCTGCCGAGATCATCTATGCGCCGAACAATTCCTGTTGCCTTCAATTAATTCCCTCCTCACATTTTCTGGTTTTTCTTTCACATATAGTATATAACATATATGGCGGTTCTATTCATTGAAGGCAGCATATGATTATTTATAAATATTTTTCTATTTTCGATTGCTTTTTCCATTCGTCAAGATATTTATTAAACTCTTCTTCTTTTTTGCTGTTTTCTAAATTAGACTTTATATAATCTTTAGCATCGTCAAAGCTCAAAGACGTCCTTTCTCCTGTAACTTTAATTATGTGATAGCCGAATGTGGTTTTAACAACATCGCTTATCTCTCCGGGCTTTAATGCAAAAGCTGCTTTTTCAAATTCAGGATCCATCTTACCTTTAGAAAAGTAGCCTAAATCACCACCCAATTCTTTAGAACCCGGGTCTTTGGAATAATCCTTTGCCAGTGCAGCAAAATCTCCTCCTGCTTTAATTTCAGCCAAAATCTTTTTTGCCTCATTTTCCGTATCGACCAAAATATGGCTTGCCCGTATTTCCGGCGCCGGCAGCTCAAACATAGTTTTATTATCTTCATAGAATTTTTTAACTTCTTCATCAGTAATCTTAATATCAGATGTTAATTTTTCCTTAAATTGATTTATTACAAGCTGTTCCTTTACTAATTTCTCAAAAGAACTTCTATCCAATTCCTGTTGCTCCAAATATTTATCTAAAGCATCCTTGCCTCCGTGGTACTGCTCTAAGTCACTTATAGCCTGTTTAAATTCTTTTTCGCCCAATGTAATATTGTCCTTTTCCGCTTGCTGCAATATCAATTGGTCGTTTATCATGGATTCCAATACTTTTTCCCTAATCTCTTTTAATACCTTCTTACCTTCATCTGTAGAAAAATCTTGGCCATTAGCTTCTAATGCACTTTTAACCTGCAAAACCTGGCGGTCATAATCGGATTTTAGAATTAATTCATCATTGACCTTAGCAATGACCTCTTTGCCGTCAATGATTTTACCCTGTGTTTCAACTTTCTCTACATTTTGGCATCCTGCCATAGCTATAACACATATTAATAAAAGAATCGAAATTTTAATCGTCCTCATAAAATCCACCTCATCTCCAATTGCTCAGCATTTATTTTACTTATTATATTATATCATATTATTATACTACACTGCATACTTCCTGCATAGCCTTTAACTCTTCCAAAATCTTCTGTAGACGCAGTAAAAGTTTTATCCCTCCACTGCTTCTGGTTTTGACCGCAATTGTGGGAATCTTTGTTCCTATGATATTTACCTGGCTACCCATCACTGTTTTTATTCGCAGCAGCATCTCGGGCGTCAATTTGTTACTATCGTGAAATTTTATGTTAATAATATCGCCTTGTTGTATAATGCTGGCTATCCTGAGCTTAGCCGCCAAAACTCTAATACGCGATATCACAATTAAATTTCTTGTAGGTTCTGGAATGTCCCCAAACCTGTCTTCCACTTCTTCCTCCAAATCATCTACTTCTTCCATGGTATCTACCGATGCAATTCGCTGGTAAATTTCCATCTTTAAGGCCGGTTTGCTTATATACTTATCGGAAATATATGCATTGACATCAAGTTCCAACACAGGCCTTATTTCCTCTTCTTCCTTCTCACCTTTTAGTTCCTTCACCGCTGCTGCCAACAGTTTGGTGTAAAGATCATATCCTATTGCCATCATGTGACCATGTTGCTCGGCTCCAAGAATATTGCCGGCTCCGCGGATTTCCAAATCCTTTAAAGCTATTTTAAACCCGGATCCGAATTCCGTAAACTCACGAATTGCCGAAAGCCGTTTTTCCGCCGCCTCGCTTAATACCTTATCTTTTTTATAAGTCAAATAGGCAAATGCTTGCCGATTAGACCTGCCCACCCTGCCGCGCAATTGATACAGCTGCGAAAGCCCCAGTCTGTCTGCCGAAGTGACAATTAAGGTATTTACATTGGGTATATCAAGCCCGCTCTCTATAATAGTGGTGCATACCAAAACATCATAATCATGCTCATAAAATCCCAGCATTACTTCTTCTAATTCATCCTCATTCATCTGACCGTGAGCTACTGCAATACGAGCTTCGGGCACAAGCCGTTTAAGCTTTTGTGCCTCTTCGTGAATGGTCTGCACCCTGTTGTAAACATAGTAGACTTGCCCATTGCGGGAAAGTTCACGCATTATTGCATCTCTGATAAGTGATTCATTATGTTCTACCACATATGTTTGAATTGGAAATCTGTCTTCCGGCGGAGTTTCTATTATACTCATATCCCTTAAGCCACTCATGGCCATATGCAATGTTCTGGGTATAGGGGTAGCCGTAAGCGTGAGCACATCAACATTTTTCTTGAGTTGTTTTATTTTTTCTTTGTGAGATACCCCAAACCGCTGCTCTTCATCCACTACCAGAAGACCCAAATCCTTGAATTTTATATCTTTTTGCAATAACCTGTGAGTCCCGATAATTATGTCGATTTCTCCGGTTTTCAGTTTCGTTAAAATATGTTTTTGCTCAGTCGGCGATTTGAATCGGCTGATAGATTCTATTTTTACAGGAAAGGGTTTGAATCGCTCAGCAAATGTATGAAAATGCTGTTCGGCCAAAATAGTAGTAGGAACCAGCACTGCTACTTGTTTACCGTCCATTACTGCTTTAAAAGCCGCCCTCATAGCAACCTCGGTCTTGCCATATCCCACATCTCCGCAAAGCAGCCGGTCCATAGGTTTTGGGCTTTCCATATCACGCTTTACTTCTTCAATGGCGGCCAGTTGGTCAGGAGTTTCTTCATATGGAAACATGTCCTGAAACTCCTTCTGCCATGGAGAATCGGCTGAAAATGCAAAACCGCTCACAGACTCCCTTGTTGCATATAATTTTATCAATTCCTCTGCCATTTGTTTTATTGAATCTTTAGCTTTGCTTTTGGCCTTATTCCACTCATTACCGCCCAGTTTATGAAGTTTTGGAGGTGTATCATCCGCACCTACATATTTTTGTATTAAATCCACCTGGTTTGTAGGAACATAGAGTTTATCTCCTCCGGCATACATTAATGTAAAATAATCCTTTATATGCCCCCCTACTTCCAGCGATTCAATACCAAGATATTTCCCAATGCCATGGGTTATATGAACAACATAGTCTCCCACATCAAGCTCATTAAAATCTGTGATCCGTTTACCCTTTGCTTTAGGCCTTGCCTTGGTTTGCCGCTTTTTTGGCCTCCCATATATCTCCGAATCCGAAAAAATAGCCAGTCTTATATTAGGATTGTCAAAACCATGCTCTAATGAACCCGGCATTACTACTACTTGACCTGGCTGTAAAGGTCCGTCTTCATCGCTGTATATGCTAACTTCAATATCTTTTTCTCTCAGGCTTTTAGACAAATACTTCGCTCTCTCTGCAGTGCCGGAAAGCAGCACTATTCTGTAATTTCTACGCTTTAGCCTTAAGATTTCTTCGACTGCTAAATCCAATTTTCCGTAAAAAGAAGGAATTGATTGGAACTGAAAAGAATATAACTTACGAGATTCAAACTCTGGATGTATCTTAGGCAACATAGAAAAATAAACCGTTCTTTGCTGTTTTAATCTTTCCAGTATCTCAAAAGGACTACAGTAAATGTTGGCCTGGGATGCCAGAATTTCGCCTCTTTCCAAGAGTCCTTTGTAAGTTTCCTGCACTTCGAAGGCAGCATTTTTCTGGGCTTCCAAAATTCTGCCCGGTTCTACCAATACTGATATAAGCCGATTTTCAAAGTAATCTAAAATCGTACAAAGCCGAGGATATAAATGTGATATATACAGTTCTGCAGACTCAAAAAAAAGTCCATTGGACAGTTTCCCAATATGTTCCTCAACTTTTTCCGCAAGATGTTCGGCAAGCTCCGGATGTCCCAGAGAATTTAACAAATTCCGCCGCTGCTTTAATTCTTCTGCTATGGCTATTGCAGCCGATTTTGCCGTATCCTCATCATAAACTACTTCTCTTGCAGGGCCTACAAATATTTTGTCGAGTTTATCAATCGATCGCTGATCTTCCGTAAGGAACTCTCGTATAGAATCAATTTCATCATCAAAAAATTCTAAGCGGTAGGGATATTCTTGAGTGAGCGGATAAATGTCAAGAATTCCGCCTCGAACGGCAAATTGGCCTTGAGCCTCAATCATTTCCACGCGTTCGTATCCCATGGCCGATAGCTTAGATACAATATCATCCATAGCAATTATATCCCCAACTTTGAGCTCTAAAGTGAATTTTTTCACAATATCCGGTGCCACCACTTTTGTAAGCAGCGCTTGAATAGGAGCAACCACTACCATGGGTTTTTTCATCAATAAATTTTCCATTACCTTCAACCGTTTTGCCGTAAACTCCGGACTTCGTGCAGCCGTTTCATATGGCAAAACAGAACTTGCCGGAAAAACAGCAACCTCATCGGCACTTAAAAAAAACAAGAGGTCTTCCGCAAGTTTCTTTGCTTCCAGCGAGTCGGCAGTAACTACTAATATCTGCGGGACTGCCCTGTTCTTTAATGCAGCTATAAGATAGGCCCGCTGAGAGTCTGACACACCATAAGCAAATAAATGCGACATACCGCGGCTTAAGTCTTTTACCAATTTTTGAAATTCCGCTATCTCCTCGGTGGTTTTTAAAAGCTGTTTCATCAATATACTCCTGTTAAAATAAAAATAATAATTTTCAGTTAAATACCAAAAAGCCCTTTTCATTCTTTTAAACAAGGGCTGCTGGCTAACTTTTATTATAACCTAACTAAGTAACTATATCAATAAAAGATTAAAGTGATAAAATTACATCTGTGAATGTTGTTTTTTATTCAAACTTATAAATCTCACAAAATGCCTCGGTAAGCATTTTTTCAAAACTGTTTTCCTTTTTACCTTGAAAATCGTTAACTGTTATCTCATCTGCGATAAATTCATGGCTCATATCAAGCCACGAACGCCAAAGATATGTAAGCTCAAAATACTGAATACTCCCTCCATAGGGCGGATCCGTAAAACAATAATCTATGCTTTCATCAGGAATGTCGGAGAGGTTTTGTGCCTTAGTGTTTAATTTCATAAAAGTTTTGCCATTTAAAAGGCCATCGAAGTTTTCTGTCTGATTAAAATAATCACCTATAAGCCTGTTGGTTTCCTCTTTTCCTTGACAAACGCCCCAATGCCACTTGACTCGGTTTTCGAATCTATCCCAGACATTTTCCTCAATCCAGTCGTCCATGCAATAATAAGAATTTGCTGACATCGGCCTTAAGGTTTCACTCTTGAGTTTACTAACATGAAGCAGAGTATTGGAAAAGGCTAGGAGCATAAGCTCTCTTATGTTTTCATCCATGATTTTCTGTATTTCATGATATATAAGTGAAAGGGCGATTAAATTACGCTGTGTAAAAAGTTGATCAACGGTGTTAATACCGTCTTTTTTGAGCCTCATGGTTTCGCGCCCGTCGGGAAATGTATTTTGCGGAACCCAGTATGGTATTTCACGGCTTTCTACAGTTTCTATAAATGCCTTTTCTTCAGGCAAAAGCAATCTTCGTATATGGCCGCTTCGTCCGTGCCCTTTGCTGCATCTTGCTTCAACAATCCAATGGCCTTTAAGAGAAGGGCCGCGAACTACATGTTTTGAATAAAGCGGTGCACCACATTCCGGACAAGGTTCGGCTAGACGGTACATATCCATAATATTACTCTTAAGCTTCGTCTTAATCTTTATAAACTCGGCATCAAACTTCTTTAAATCTACAGGTGAGCGGCAAGTGTTTCCGGCAATAAATACAGCCATAGGATTTAAATCATTGAGCACCGCTTTCCTTCGATGTATCAACGCTTCACACCCTACTACACCACTGCCGCAGAAAGGGTCCAGCACGATTTCCCCTTCCCTTGTAAAATGTTTTATGTATTCAGCCACCACATACCATGGTTTAGCCGCCCAATACTTGTGCATCTTGTATCGCGCACAGTCTTTTTGAGGTGGAACGGCATAGTCTATCGGTGCTTTAATGCTCATGGATCCATCTCCATTGTAACTATTTAATACAGCCATGCGGTAGGAATAAGAAAAAACCATGGAGCTGTCAAAATTCCCACTGCAAGTCCTAAGCTGCGAGCTTCATCCGCACTGAGATTGAGTCTTTTTTTCCCAACACGGCGATGATGCTTGTAAATTAAAAAGCCTACTAATAAAGTAACTAAAATATGCATAAGACCGCTGACAAAATTTGACCAAACAAAGTATGTATCTATATACTTAGCGAGGCGGGCCGTTTCTAACAAGCCCACCATCAACATCCCGCCTAAGAAATCAGCAAAATATCCGAAAAGTGCGGCTCTGAAAGAATATCTCAAAACCATTCGGTTATCTATCTGCGGCTGAATCGTTTTTTCACTGCCAAAAGCTCTGAAGCAATATATCTTAGGATTATTGAGCTTTTTATGTTTTTTTAGATACAGCCAAATAACGGCTGCATCAATTACAAAATTTACAACAAAAACAATGGGAATACGAGCCGGAATAAAGGGAAATACCCATATGGGGAATATAAGATTATAAAGTACAGTCTTGCTTTTTGGAGAAGCGTTATCACATTTGTCTTTTTCAAATAGGGTCATGAAAAATGCCTCCAAAAAATATCCAATCATTATGTTCTTTAGAGCAAGCTCTTGCGGATTTTGGGAATTAGCTCCTATTTCAATTCTCACTTCTTCACAAGAGCTAATTCCGATACGACTAACTGTGTTAAACTATGCCATAGCCTGCTTCCACTGGCCGCCCGAAAATCTCTTGATTACAAGCAACATTCTCACTAACATATCTGCCACAACGGCAATCCATGCACCTATTAATGCCATTCCAAGCACGTCTGCCAATAAATAGCCTAATACAAGGCGAATACCCCAAACACCTATTGTGCTTATATACATGGTGTATTTTGTATCTCCTGCCCCACGTAAAGCTCCTGCTAAAATAAAATAAACTGCAGTAAAAGGTTGAGAAAGTGCCAAAATTTTTAAAGCACTTGCGCCCAGCGACATTACTTGCGCATCTCTTGTAAAGATTTCTATAGCATACTTGCCAAATGAGAAGAAGATTAGCCCAACTAAAGACATTAGGCATACGCTAATAATTGTTGACTGATGAGTTGCTTCTTCCGACAGCTCAGGCTTATTTGCACCTAAACCCTGTCCTACCAGCGTAGTAGTTGCCATTTGAAATGCCATAACAGGCACAAGTCCAAGGCCTTCAATATTTATTGCTATTTGGTGTGCAGCAAACATTATAGTGCCAAATCCTGCAATCAACCGTGCAAACAGCAGAGCACCACCCCTCATAATCAGCTGTTCTACCGCTGCCGGGATACCAATATCCAAAACATCCCGAATTATATTAGGTTCAATTCGATATGAATCGTGAACAGAAATGTGGATAAACTTATCTCTTCTATATACTGCATGAAGTGTAATAATAAATGCTATCATTCTTGAAAGTGATGTAGCTACTGCAGCACCTGCCACTTCCCACCGAGGAAATCCAAGTTTTCCATTGATAAGCACCCAATTACCAAATAAATTAACAATATTTGCTACCATGTTCGAAATCATCGGCGTTACCATATCGCCCGCACCCCTTAATGAGGCTGCAAGCACCATATTGCCTACTGTAAATATGGTTCCTGCCATGATTATCTGCAAATAAATTGTCCCAGGTGCAATTGTGTCAACATCAGCTCCCATTAAGCGTATAATGCTGCCGGAAGCAGGAATTCCCACTGCCGTTATAACAGCTCCCATAATCAATACAATTACAAAAGACTGCCGTGTGACACGACAAGCATAATCCCTGTCACCTGCTCCAGCTGCTCGTGCAACAAGAGCAGTTGTCCCAACTACCAATGCACTAAATACCGAAAAAATAAGCATTGTCGGCTGAGCAGCTAACCCCGTAGCTGCAATGGCCCATGGTCCTAAGACGCCAACCTGAATCATATCTATCATCTGCACCAACATCATAAGGCCGAACTCAACCAGGGCAGGTAAAGCCAATTTAAGTATTGCTCTGCGTATATCGGCAGATGTTTGCGCCTGCAGGAACGAGGAGGCCGTAAAATCCGAATCATTCAATTTTCTTTCCTTATTTTCCTCATTTTCATCAGTTCCGTTTATATCGGAGCCATCGATATCGTCGTATTCACGGTCTGGAGCAAAAAACCCTCGTAACCCTTTTGCTTCGAATAATGACATGTACTGAAACACCTCCCGGAAACTATAAAATAAAATTATAGTATATAACTCTGCAATAGAAGAACATTTTACGCACTATACATACGCTATCCGCAAACACGCCAGAAACCATATGACTTTTTCTGACACATTGGATAAAATTGCCCTCATAAAGCAGAAAATATATATACTATATACTTTATCATTTTACAGTACAAATATTCTTGTGTCAAATAATATCTTCAAACAAAACATGCCATTTTGTAAATTAATGTAACTATTCAGCGGTCTGTCATTCTGCTGTATACTGCTGTCATTCTAAGCGCAGCGAAGAATCTTATTTAATCCTTACAAAGATCCTTCACTACGTTCAGGATGACAAATCGTTTTCATCCCCTTAATAGTAATAATTAATCATTGCTCAGAAGGCCGTCAATCCAATATAAAAAAGATTATCGCCAACTACTTAAAGTAATTATGCGGCACTTCTCAAATTTCAAGCATTGCACTTGTAATAATTACAACTTTAAATAATTTTCTATAGCCCACGCAACACCCTTATCATGATATCCTTTTGGCGTCACTTTTACATGAGGAGGCAGTTTGGGTAAGTCGTCAGAATGTCTTACGAACACCGCATTCTTGGCATAGTTTAGCATGGGGATATCAGTTTCGCCGTCACCTACAGCTAAGACTTCTTCTGGTGCAATACCCAGCTTTTCGCATAACATCTTAAGCCCACGGCCCTTGTCACATGTGCTGCTGTTTATTTCACAAAGATAAGGATATGAACGAGAGCGTTTTAAGTGCGAAAGCTTTTGTGGCCATATTTTATAAATTTCCAGAGCCTTATCTCCGCTCTCGGTGACCAGCATTATTTTAGCAACATTTTCCCTGGTAAGTTCTTCGGGTTTTTCCGCAATTTTTTTTGGGGTTATTTCAAAAACCCCGAGCTTGTCCAATATCCATTCTCTATCCAATGGCAAGTTGCAATGCAGTTCTACATCCTCCTGTTTAAAAATTGTTGTGGCAACACCGGGTATTTTTGTGCTGAATTTAATAACTCCATCTGCCTCATCCTCAGTCAAAAAATCTTTCCATACAATTTGACCTTGCCAATATATTAATGCACCATTGTTTAAAATTAATGCAGTTTCCGGGCCAAGGTTTAAAACTTCCGTTACTTTTCTTACGCCCTTGCGATGCCTGCCGGTTACCAAAGCAATTTTTATGCCGTGATTGATTGCCTTTTTTATATTTTCCTCGTTTGCCGGTGAAATGTTATTCTCACCATCAACCACTGTACCATCAATATCAAGGGCAATTAATTTTATTGTCATTTAGAAATCACCTCATAAAAATATTTCCCTGATTACTTACTTAATTATATAAAATTTCTGTTTTACCTTCTTTTAAATATAATTTCCCAAAAAACAAGTTAGGGATAGCTTGATTTACACTTTATCAAGCTATCCCTATGCATGCACATAACACATATTATAATAATAAGAAGTTATAGTCATTTAAAAGCAAAAGCTTCTTAATCTCTTCTGCATGCTCTTCATCGGCGGTTTCTAATTCCAGCTCAACTTTGGCATATCCGATGGGTATGTCTCTGGTAGAACGATTGTGTGTAACTGATAATACATTAGCACCGGTTTCGGCTACACGATTAAGTAATATGCCCAGTGTCCCAGGTTTATCCGGTATGAGGGTATCGATTAAAATTCTCCTGCCGCTTTTTGCAAGACCTTTGTCGATTATCCTTGACAGCATATTTACATCGATATTACCGCCGCTGATAAGTGCAACTACTTTTTTATTCTCTATATATTCCAGTCGATTTAAAATTGCCGCAACCGAAACTGCTCCTGATCCTTCTGCAATAACCTTGGCTCTTTCCATTAAAAGCAGTATGGCATTTGCTATTTCGTCTTCGTCAACGGTGATAATATCATCTACATAGTGTCTTATTATATTAAATGTAAGTTCACCCGGGGTTTTAACAGCAATACCATCGGCTATGGTAGGCATACCTTCTATGGTAGCTATATGCCCTTGTGAAATAGACTCGGCCATTGATGGCATATTTTTTGCCTGAACACCTATAATCTTAATGCTGGGTTTTATGCTTTTTGCAGCTATGGCAACACCGGATATTAAGCCGCCTCCGCCTACGGGAACCACAATTATATCTGTATCGGGCAAATCTTCAAGAATTTCAAGACCAATAGTGCCTTGCCCTGCTATTACTTCCGGATCGTTGAAAGGATGTACAAATACAGCACCGGTTTGTTTTTGAATTTCTTTTGCTTTTTCATAGGCCTCATCATAAACATCACCATATAGTATAACTTCGGCTCCATAACTCTTAGTTGCAGCAATTTTTGAAAGCGGTGCATGTTTCGGCATTACTATGGTAGATTTGATTCCATAAGATGTAGCTGCCATTGCCACGCCCTGTGCATGATTTCCCGCTGATGAAGCTATAACACCGTTTTTCCTGTCTTTTTCGGGTAAACGGCTAATTTTATTAAAAGCTCCTCTTAACTTAAAAGACCCGGTTTTTTGGAGATTTTCCATCTTAAGATATACGGAACTTTTAGCCATTTCACTGAAAGTCGTATTATGAACCAAGCTGGTCTTGTAAACTGCATTCCTTAAAGAGCTTTTGGCTTCTTGAATATCTTTTAAAGTAATCTCCATAACATTTCACCCTTCAATCTTTCTCTTTTTTCTCTCTGCAGTCCAACTTGTAGTTGATTTTAAGGCTAAAAGTGGCTTAAATGAAAATGGTGTTAAGTATTTCCACTAAGCAGGACTGCTTTATACTTAAACTCGGGTCGTAATTAGTAAGATATATTTTTATTTCTGTGCTATTACTTCAATTTCGATCAAAGCACCCTTCGGCAATCTGCTTACTTCCACGCAGGAACGGGCAGGTGGCTCCTTAGTAAAATAACCTCCATATATATCATTTACCAAGGAAAAGTTATTTAAATCAGTTAAAAAAATAGTAGTTTTTATTATGTTAGAAAAATCCATTTCTGCTGCACTTAATATATTCTTAATATTTTCCATTACCTGAGATGTTTGAGCTTCAATTCCGCCTTCTACTATTTCACCCTTTTTCGGATCAATGGCAATTTGCCCCGATGCAAATAATAAATCTTCCAACATTATTGCCTGTGAATAAGGTCCGATTGCTTTTGGTGCAAGGTTCGTATTAATAACTTTTTTCATTAATAATACCTCCAATTAATTTTTTTATTTATTTAAATACCGATAAACGGTATTTTCGGAAACTTTTAATATCTTTGCCACCGATGCAACAGCACCTTTAAGAAGAAATACACCTTTTTCGTTTAATTGCTGAACAACAGCAGTCTTTTCATCAGGTGAAAGCCTTTCCGGAGGTATAGCCAGCCCACTGATGGTATTATCAATGGTAGCATATACTATTTCATCAATAGAGCAGCTGAGATTCTCAGGGATGCCAAGAAAAGGTTCTGTGCCGGCAGATTCTCTAAAATTATTATTATCGCCATCGGTTTTTATAAAAACATTAATGAACTTTTGGGCTGCAAGTGCATCTGTTAGGTCTATATTTATACACAACATGCCTATTAATTCGTTTTTTTCATCCTTAATAAAATAAGTAGATGAGCGGAGTTTTCTACCATCGGATGATTTACCGGGATAGTTGAGCAGGAAATTTTTCTTTTTATATGAACCTTCCTTCAATAGCTTAAGACCCAAATCTGTCAGCGGGCCGCCAACTTTTCTACCACTTATATGATTATTTTTAATGGCTATGATTGACTCATCCACATTGCTGCAGTCATGCAAAACCACTTCGCAGTTCGGTCCCACTATACCGGCAATGAAATCCACTAGAGGAATATATGCTTTCAAAGCATTATTATATCCTTTTCCCATCAAATCACCTCGATGTAATATATTCTGCTTTTAAGTAAAAAATCCTTCTCATGATAAAAATTTTTTCTCTTAGGAAACATTGTACGATAAATGTGCAAGGTTCTCGACATGCCTTTTTACAGTACTACTTACTATAAAGCTGTAACTAAGTGCTTTTATTTTTCTCAAATTATATACGTAAATATTAGACAAAATGTTAAAACATAAAATTCATGCTCGTTTAATAAATCGTTTCTTACCCGCATAACTTTAAAATAAAGGTCATCCTTTAATAAAAAAAATTTTAAATTTAGGGAGGTATAAAAAATGACTGGTTTTGCTAAAAAACGTTTAATTTCATTGGTGTTAGCTCTGGTTTTCTTATTATCAATGGTTGGAACCGTTTCGGCCCAACAGTTAGCTATCCCGCAAATGCCCGCAGAACAAAAACAAGTTAAAAACTTAATCATGATGATTCCGGATGGAATGGGTCTTCCTCATGTAACCCTTGCACGATGGTATAAGGGCGGAGAACTTTTTACTATGGACCAAATGGCCTGCGGCCTGGTAAGAACCTATGCTTCCGATTCGGCTATAACAGACTCAGCTCCGGCAGCTACGGTAATGGCTACAGGTTACAAATCTCACACCGGATTTATAGGCACGCTTCCAGACATAGCTAATATGCCCGGCCTTGATCCAATCAAGCCTGGAGAAGAAAGGCGCCCTGTGGCTACTATACTAGAAGCCGCCAAACTAAAAGGTCTTGCCACCGGCCTTGTAGCGACTTCTCAAATTCCGCATGCCACTCCTGCAGGCTTTTCCGCTCATTATCCCAATCGCAACAAGTATGAGCTGCTTATAGAACAGCAGGTATACAATAATATCGATGTAGTTTTTGGCGGAGGCTATCAATATCTAGAAAAACGTGAAGACAAAGAAAATCTTATATCAGCTCTAAAAAATAGGGGTTATGAGTATATAACCGAAAGAGATGAACTTTTAACAACAAAAGGCGACAAAGTATGGGGCATGTTTGCTCCTGTAGACTTGGCCTATGACTTTGACAGGCCGGAACATGAACCGACTTTAGCGAAATGACTAAAAAAGCCCTTGAAATACTATCTAAGGATTCCGACGGCTTCTTTCTCATGATAGAAGGAAGTAAAATCGATTGGGCCGCACATGCAAATGATCCCATAGGTGTTATAAGTGATATAATGGCATTCGATGATGCGGTAAAAGTAGCATTAGATTTTGCTTTAAGCGACGGCAACACTGCCTTAATAGTGGCCGCCGATCACTTCACCGGAGGTATGAGCATCGGGAACCTGGATAAAGATTATGATATCCAGCATGTCTCAGCTTTTATTGAGCCTTTGAAAAAAGCAAAAGTTACAGGTGAAGGACTAGAAAAGAAGCTAAATAGCGACAGGTCAAATATTATAGAAGTTATGGAAGAATTTTTTGGAATCTGCGACCTTACAGAAGATGAAATTCACGCCATTGCCACAGTCAAAGCCGGCGCTGTAAACGAAGTCGTAGGGCCCATTATCAGCCGACGGGCATTACTCGGATGGACCAGCCACGGACATACCGGAAATGATGTAGTACTCTACATGTATCATCCAAGAGGCTATAGGTATTGTGGTGTTATTGATAATTCCGATATCAATAAATATATGCAAGACGTTTTAGACATTAATTTAACAGAAACTACCGAAAAATTATTTGTTAATGCTTATGATGCTTTTACTGCTATAGGAGCATCTCTTAAAGTAGATTCAAAAGACCCTGAAAACCCAATTCTTATTGTAAACAATGGTAAAAAAGAGATGAAGTTTCCGGTTAATAAAGATATAGCTATTATTAACGGTAAGGAAATCCAGCTTCCCGGAGTCGTAGTATATACCGGTGAATTTGATGAATTTGATATAAGCAAGTGGTATGTATCTCAAGAAGCTATTGACTTGATGAAATAAAAACTGGTAAAGACAGCTTAAACTACCAAGAATTGATATAAAATATATTCATTTGCACAGCTAAAATCAATTATTTTCCATCAACCTGGACACTATTTGCATCATCTTATCATTCAACTGATCTAAATCTTTCCTATGAATTCTAGATTTCTTTTCTACATATAGCGGTTCTCCAATATTTACTTTGATTTTTCCACGCCTGGGAATATATTTCCCCGCTGGTAATATTTGCCGGGTACCGGATATAGCCACCGGTACCACCGGCACACCAGCCTTCAAGGCAAGATAAGCCCATCCCGGCAGAAAAGGCCTCATTTGCCCGTCCATGCTGACTCCGCCTTCCGGAAAAATTCCGATAACGCCTCCCCTGGAAAGTTGAGACAATGCCTGTTTCATACTTGCAAAATCTCCCTTCTGGCTCTTTACAGGCAGTGCTCCACCGGCACGGACAATTTGACCTACCAGAGGAATTTTAAAAATATATGCTGCCGCAAGAAATGTAATTCTCCTAGGAATACACGCCATAAGCACCAGTGGGTCCAGTATGCTCTGATGATTAGCCACAAGTATGAAAGGGCTCTTTGAAGGAATATGCTCACGACCAAGTACACTTGGATACCCGATTAATTTTAAAAGGCATTGACATAACACCTTAAATAGATAGTACACCGCAAACACCCCAGTAACAAAAAACTACCTTGATATATACCTATGTATTTTTACATAAATGCGGCCTTTTTTACTTCGTCCTCCTACTTCCACTACCTTTGCCCTGCCAAGGCGATTTGCAGAAATTATATCTCCCTCCTTAACAAGTGCGGCCGGGTCTTTTACCACTTTAAAATTCAGCCTGATGTTTTCTCCTTTAATAAAAGGTGCCATCTTTGAGCGAGAAATCCCAAATGCTATGCCGGCAATCGCATCAAGTCGCAGTGATGCTACCGTACTCTTTAGTTCCTTATAAGGTCTTTCCGGCTGCAAAAGTTCTTTTAAAGAAATCTCCTCTACCTCTACTGAAACATTTCTTATCTTTTTAAGATTAAGACCAATGTATTCCATGATTTCTTGTTTTACCACTATATCAGCACTTGTCTTACCTACCAAAATATCTCCCAACTTTTCCCGATTAATGCCCAGTGCCAAGATAGCTCCCAGATAATCTCGATGTCCCGGATGTTCGTCTGAATTCTTAGGTATTATCCTAAGTGCCCCCAAAGGTTCCCTGAATGGTTCATCGAGCATGTCTTCAGGATATGCTACCAATATCTTTCGCTCAGCTTTTTCATAACCACCGTTAAAATAGAATCCCATACCCGGAAAACTTCTTGCTACCATTTCAGCCATCTGCTGCTGTCCGGGATCTAAAAAATTAGATGCCTTTTTTCCCCTATTCTTTCGAGCTATGGTAAAAATATCCCTAATTCTGGCTTCCGTAATTTCCTCATTAATATTATCCAAATGTTCCACCACCGTAATAAATTTGCAATCATCTTGTTATATAAATAATATCATATCATTTTTTAATTCAAACATCCAACACTGTAATCCTTCAATTATTTAATTGCAAAAATGCCCCACTTAAAAAAATTAGCTTTTTATAGCACCCAGATAGATATAACAGCGGTTTTGATTTTTCAACTGATTAAATTGAAAGGATATTGATTAAAAGAATAAGACCGGCCAGACATATTTTATGCAAGTATACATAATGCCATAAATACTTATAAACAATATGAAAGACCATTTAGGGTTGGTTTTATCCTTATATGGTCTTTCGGGTTAGACATATTTATAATTTTTCATAAGTTCTATATACCTTATCGCCTACAACCTCTCTTGGAATTATACCATAGCGATTTTTTATCTTCTTTAAAAGAGATATTAAATGCAAAAGCGTATGCCGCCGGGCACCTAGTTACGTATACTTAATTTGCAACAAGCCTGCACAGTTCTTGCGCCACCTCAGATGTTGTAGCACTGCCACCCAGGTCGGGAGTTAAGCACTTGCCTTCTTTTAACAATTTATAAATTGCACTTTGTATAGAATCGGCCGCCTCAGTTTCGCCAATGGCTTTTAGCATTTCCACTGCCGACATAAGAAGGGCCAAAGGATTTGCTATATTTTTACCTGCAATATCGGGAGCACTGCCGTGGACTGCTTCAAAAATCATGCACTCCTCGCCCACATTCATTCCCGGCACAACCCCCAGACCGCCTACCAAGCCGGCACATAAATCAGAGATGATATCACCGTATAAATTTTCGGTAACTATCACATCAAACTTTTGCGGCTGCTGCACAAGTTTCATGCAGGCATTGTCGACTATCAATTCATCATAGGCTATATCGCTATATTTATCGGCGGCCTTTCGGACTTCTTCCAGAAAAAGGCCGTCGGCTTTTTTCATAATATTGGCCTTATGTACTGCTGTCACCTTCTTGCGGTTATTTTGGTGTGCATACTCAAAAGCCCTTTCGGCGATCCTGCGGCTGGCCTTACGGGTTATTGCTTTTATAGCCTCTACTCTATCCTCATTTATAACATTTTCTATGCCGGCGTACAGGTCCTCGGTATTTTCTCTAAATATCACCATATCTATGCCGGTAAAAGGTGTTTTTACGCCGGGCAGTGATTTTACCGGCCGTATGTTAGCATAAAGGTCAAAGGTCTGGCGAAGGGTAACATTAATGCTCTTAAAGCCATTGCCTATTTGTGTTGTCACAGGCCCCTTTAATGCGATCTTATTGGCTTTAATGCTTTCAATGGCAGCATCCGGCAGGGGATTTCCATAAGCCTTGAGAGCTTTTTGCCCCACCTCCTGCACATCCCACAAAATATCTACTCCTGCGGCAGCAATAACAGTCTTTACCGCCTCGGTAATCTCCGGTCCGATGCCATCCCCAAAAATCAATGTTATTTTATGCATGACAGTTTTCCCTCCTGCTTTTCATGTAGTTTATATACCCGCCACAAAGCAGTATTTCTTTTTCTCTTTCGGTAACATCCAAAATTAGCTCTAAATTCCTGCCTGAAGTTTTATCCGATGCAAGAATTGTCTTCCCGCTTTTAAGCTGGCCAGCTATGTCCTTAATCTGTATTTCATCAAATGCGTTGATTTTATCATAATCTGCCGGATTTTTAAAAACTAAAGGAATGATTCCGCTGTTTATAAGGTTTGCCTTGTGTATGCGGGCAAAGGACTTGGCAAATACCACCTTTATTCCAAGATATAATGGCACTAATGCCGCATGTTCCCTGCTTGAACCCTGGCCGTAGTTTTCCCCTGCTACAATAAAACCGCCATCATTTTCTTTGCAGTTTTTGGCAAAATCCGGGTCTACTCCTGAAAAGCAGAAGTTTGAAAGATGTGGTATATTCGACCTGTATGGCAGCAGTTTTGCTCCTGACGGCATTATATGGTCGGTTGTTATGTTATCTCCCACTTTTAAGACAACTTTCTTTTTTATACTGTCCCTTAAAGGAGTATTTAAAGGAAACGGTTTTATATTGGGTCCTTTTATTACTTCTTTTGATGGATTTTCCTCAGGCCTAAGTATCATGTTGTCATTTATATAGGAAAATTCCTCAACATCTGTAAATACATCTTCTCCCAGCATACCAGGGTTTGTAATCTTGCCATATATGGCAGATATAGCGGCAGCTTCAGGGCTTACAAGATAAACCTTGGCAGATTTTGTGCCACATCTTCCCTCAAAGTTCCTGTTAAATGTGCGAAGGGAAACACCGTTCGTTTCCGGTGCCTGCCCCATGCCTATGCACGGTCCGCAGCCACATTCCAAAATTCGGGCTCCACAGTCTATAAGATCTTTTAATGCGCCTGACATGGAAAGCTTTGTAAGCACCTGCTTTGAACCGGGAGAAATAACCAGGCTCACATCAGGATGAACCTTTTTGCCTTTCAATATTCGAGCGGCTATGGTCAAATCCCTGTAAGAAGAATTGGTGCAGCTTCCTATAGCTACCTGGGTTACGCGAGTGCCTTCTAGCTCGCTTATAGGTTTTACATTGTCAGGGCTATGGGGACATGCCGCCATGGGGACAATCTTTGAAAGGTCTACGGTAAGAGTATCATCATATACCGCATCATCATCTGCCTTAAGTTCTACAAAATCATCTTCCCTTCCCTGCAGCTTTAAAAATTCAAGGGTCTTTTCATCCGATGGAAAGATGGAAGTAGTAGCTCCCAGTTCCGCACCCATATTTGTAATAGTGGCTCGCTCAGGAATGGAAAGGGTTTTTACTCCCTCGCCCGAGTATTCGAATATCTTGCCTACACCGCCCTTTACGGTAAGCTTCCCTAAGATATAAAGAATTACATCTTTTGCCGTGGCAGGCGGATTCAGTTTACCTTCTAAAATAATATTGCACACTTTAGGCATGACCATCGAATAAGTTCCGTTGCTCATGGCAACCGCCACATCCAGCCCCCCTGCACCTATGGCAAGGCTGCCGATACCTCCGGCAGTTGGTGTATGACTGTCGGAACCTAAAAGGGTCCACCCGGGTCTTGCAAAACGTTCCAGGTGAACCTGATGGCAAATGCCGTTGCCCGGGCGGGAAAAAATTATCCCGTACTTGCCCGCTACAGTTTTTATATATAGATGGTCATCGGCATTTTCGAATCCGGTTTGCAGCATATTATGATCCACATACGCAACGGAACATTTTGTCTTTATCTTATCAATGTCAAGAGCTTCAAGCTGAAGATAGACCATAGTCCCTGTAGAATCCTGTGTCAATGTGGAATCTATGGCAATTTCGATATCCTTCTGAGTTTCCATTGATCCGGAAATTAGATGTTCTTTGATAATCTTTTGCGTCAAATTAAGTCCCAATTGTAAACCTCCTAAATCGCATGTTCTATATCATTATTGACATATTCATAATAAAGGTTTAGAAGCTCCATATCGGTCAAAGGCCGTTTGAGTTCTACTGATGTTTTGCGGACACTTTCAAGGATAACGTTTGCCAAATCATCTTCAATAAAAATATTATACTCGCCGAGTTTCTTCTTAATGCTCGCAGTTCCTGAGTGTTTGCCGATTACAAAACGCCGTGTAAGCCCTACATCATCAGGATCGAACACCTCATAAGTTCTTGGATTTTTAATAGCACCATCTGCATGAATTCCCGACTCATGTGTAAAGATGCTTGTGCCTACTATAGCTTTCCATGAAGGCAAATCACGACCGGACGCCTTTGCTACATATTCACAAAGCTCGCGGAATTTTTTTGTATCCTGTTTCATATCAAAACCCAACAGATGTTTTAATGCCATTACGACTTCCTCTAATGCCGCATTTCCTGCCCGCTCGCCAAGGCCGTTTACCGTAACACCTACATGTGTAGCACCTGCGCTTACACCTGTAATCGCGTTTGCTGTCGCCATGCCAAAATCGTCGTGTGTATGCATCTCTATGTCAATGTCTACTGCCTGCCTGATTCTCTTAATCCTGTCATAGATTTCAAGCGGAGTCATTATCCCTACCGTATCGCAGTACCTGATGCGGTCGGCACCGGCCTCCTTTGCAGCTTTTATAAATTGAATCAGATATTCCTCATCGCTGCGGCTTGCATCTTCAGCATTTGCCGAAACATATACGCCCTCTTTTTTGGCGTATTCCACTGCCTTTACCATCTTTTCCAGCACTTCTTCCCTCGTAGAGTGCAGTTTATCTTTTATGTGCATATCTGAAGTTGCTATAGAAATTGCAACTGCGTCTACTCCGCACCGCAAAGATTCTTGTATGTCTTTTATTACAGCCCTGTTCCAAGCCATAATGCGCGCATTGAGTCCAAGCTTTGCAATAGCTGTAATCGCCTCTTTTTCATCTCCGCCCATAACAGGAGTCCCTGCTTCTATCTCGTCTACACCTATCTCATCCAGCATCCGGGCTATCTGGATTTTTTCTCTATTTGCAAAAACTACTCCTGCCGTCTGCTCGCCATCCCGCAAAGTCGTATCCACCAGATATATTTTTTGATTTTCCGTTTTCATAAGACTTCCTCCCCTTGCACTTTTGTATAATTGTATACAATTATACCTGTTTACTTGCACTTCGTCAAGAGTTTTTTTTAATAATATCAGCAGCTTCTTTCCGCGTATTACTAAGCCCCGCACCCATAGGCGAAATTTTACTGGAATCTCTGTAACCCTTTTCCGAAACCTTGGGACAAACCAAACCTTGTTCTTCGTAATATTTCACTGCTTTTTTAGTCAATTTTGTTATTGTACATACTTCTTTAATCAGCATAGCTGCCGCCTCAACAAAACCATAAGTTAATATACAAGGTGATGGTCAAGCTGTTTTATAATTGTTTGTAAATAGTTTGAAAAAACAAATCAAAAACTCCAACAGATAGTTGGAGTTTTTGATATAAATACCGAACTTAATTTAGCATCTAAAATTTGCCGCTAAATCCGCCTCATGGATTTCCTGAAAATTTATGTTATGCCTTATGCTCATTCTCGAATTTTTCAAGGAATGCAACTAGGGCCTCAACGCCCTCCTTAGGCATGGCATTATAGATAGATGCACGTAAGCCGCCAACGCTCCTATGCCCTTTCAGGTTATCGAAGCCGGCCGCTTTGGCTGCCGCAACGACTTTTGCATCAAGTTCTTCATCTCCCGTCACAAAGGTGACATTCATCAAGGAGCGGTATTCCTTTTCCACTGTGCCGCGGAACATTTTGCTGCTGTCAAGAAAATCATATAAAATCGCAGCCTTTTCTTCATTCCTTTTCTGCATAGCAGAAAGTCCGCCGCTTTTTTTAAGGTGTTTGAAAACTTTACCACAAACATAGATGCTCCAACAGTTCGGCGTATTGTACAGGGAACCGCTTTTTGCGTGTATGTCGTAGCGCATATAGGTAGGCACTTTTTCGTCCAAATCTTCACGGATAAGGTCCTCTCGGAGGATCACTATTGCTAAGCCAGCCGGACCAACATTCTTTTGTACTCCAGCAAAGATTAGACCGTAGTCTGAAACATTGCAAGGTTTGGATAGAAACATTGACGACTGGTCAGCAACCAATATCTTACCCTTGGTGTTCGGGAGCTTTTGGAAGGTTGAGCCATGTATTGTTTCGTTTTCACAGATGTAAACATAATCGGCATTAGGATCAACAGGCAGATCCGAGCAATCGGGAATATATGTGTAGTTTTTATCCTGACTGGTTGCAAGTAAATTAACTTTCCCATATTTCTTAGCTTCCAAATAGGCCTTTTTTGACCACGCACCGGTTACAATATAGTCTGCAACACCGTTTTTCATAAGGTTCATAGGAACCATTGCAAACTGTAGCGTGGCACCACCCTGAATGAACAATATCTTATAATTATCAGGAATATTCATAAGTTCACGCAAATCCGCTTCAGCCTCGTCGATGATGGTTTGGAAAACCTCGGATCGGTGTGACATTTCCATGACACTCATGCCGCTTCCTCTGTAGTTTAACACTTCATTAGCAATCTCTTCCAGCACCGGGGTGGGCATAATGGCGGGGCCGGCAGAAAAATTATACACTCTGTTGTAATCCATTTATAACACTCCAATCCTTTTTACTTTGTTTTACTCTTTTATCAAACGTTGAAGTATGCAACCTTGAATGCAGAAGTTTAACTTAATATATTCTATAACGATTTTACTTTTCCTTTTTTTTATATAATAAAATTTTCGCCCGTGATATTTTTTGCTAAGCCTTGGAAATATATAAAAATCCTCGCCCGTTTCTTTTACCCTCTAATGAGGATTACAAGGTCCAAAATAAGGATCATTTTTATGTCGATAGACTAATTCCTACTGGTGTCTTATTCTATTCAAATGATATGATATAATATAATATAGAAAAAATGGATTATTTGCCTGCCCCCAATGAATGATTTCAAGGAGGTGAAAGTCATGGGGAATATAGCTTCATTCTTTGATATTGACGGCACGCTTTTTCGAAATTCTCTTATGATTGAACATTTTAAAAAATTAATAAAGTATGAAGTAATAGACCCTCGCGTTTGGCACGGCAGCCTTAAGGATTATTATTCTGAGTGGGAAAAGCGCTATGGTGATTTCAATGATTATATGGATGAGCTGGTAAAAATTTATGTAAAAGAACTTAGAGGGATAAATAAATCCTACATCGAATTTGTGGCAAGTCAGGTAATAAACATGAACTGGGATAAGGTTTACCGATATACCAGATCAAGGATTAACTGGCATAGGCAGCAGGGCCACATGATATTTTTTATCTCAGGGGCTCCTGACTTTCTAGTGGAAAAAATGGCTGAAAAATATAAAGTTACGGCATATAAGGCAACTCAGTATATTATAGATGAAAATAATAATTTTACAGGCGAGGTTCTCAGCATGTGGGACTCGGAAAATAAGCAAAAGGCGATAAATCAACTTGTAAGCTCGTATGATGTAAATTTAGATGCAAGTTTTGCATATGGAGATACCACAGGGGACCTTTCGATGCTAAAAATGGTGGGCAATCCTGTTGCTGTAAATCCCGTCAAAAAGCTGCTTACGGCTATCAAGAAGGATGATGAGCTTTCAAAAAAGGCCACAATTATAATAGAACGCAAAGATGTAATATACCGGTTTACTCCGGCAGTGGAGATATTAGATCTATAGGCAAAATCAAACTGTGTTTAAAAAAGAAAATATTTTAATCAGACTCGCACAGACAAGCAGGAGGTTAGTATGGAAAAAATCATAAAAACTTTAGCTCAAGAATTAAATATAGGCGAAAGACAAGTTGCGGCAACTGTCGGACTGTTAGACGAGGGAAATACCGTACCGTTCATAGCCCGCTATCGGAAGGAGGTAACCGGAGGTCTGTCGGATGAGCAGCTTCGCCTGCTTTTTGAGCGGCTTTCCTATCTTAGAAATCTTGAAACAAGAAAGACTGAAGTTGTAAAGCTTTTGGAGGAAATGGAAAAACTCACGCCGGAAATTCGACAAAATCTTGATAGGGCTTTAACCCTTCAGGAAGTAGAAGATATCTACCGGCCCTTTAGGCCCAAGCGAAGAACCAGGGCTACCATTGCAAGGGAAAAAGGGCTTGAGCCTCTGGCAGCAAAGATTTTGGCTCAGGAAGACATGGTTGACGAACAAGCTATCGCATCCTTTATAGACCCGCAAAAGGGTGTAGCAACCTGCGAGGAAGCTCTGGCCGGAGCCCTTGACATCATTGCCGAGGTTGTATCAGATGATGCCAAAATTCGCAAGCTTATACGAGATACAGCCTATAAAAAGGGAATTGTTCAGACATCCGGTCTTACCGAGGAAACATCGACTTATTCTATGTACTATGACTTTAAGGAACCTGTACAAAAAATTGTTTCACACCGCATCCTTGCCATAAATCGCGGCGAGAGGGAAAAATATCTTCAGGTAAAAATCTTGGTTCCCGATGATGAAATCATAAGTATCATAAAGGCCGAATACATAAAGGAGTCTTCGCCTACCTCTCATCTTATGGAAAATGCAATCGAAGATGCCTATAAGCGACTTATTTGGCCATCCATAGAGCGCGAAATCAGGAATATGCTTACAGAACAAGCTGAGGAGCAGGCACTTTCTACATTTTCTAAAAATCTCAAACACTTGATTCTCCAGCCCCCTATAAAAGGTCGGGTAATAATGGGCTTTGACCCAGCATATCGAACCGGCTGCAAAATTGTAGTAATAGATGCTTCCGGAAAGCTTTTAGCATACACGGTTTGCTATCCTACACCACCACAAAATAAGTTTGATGAATCCAAGAAGATTATTTTGGATTTAATAGAAAAATACCGAGTCGATGTTGTTTCATTGGGAAATGGCACTGCTTCCCGTGAAAGCGAAAAATTCCTGGCGGAAATTTTAAAGGAAAGCTCAAGACCTGTTTCCTATGTTATCGTAAGCGAAGCGGGAGCTTCGGTATACTCTGCATCAAAACTTGGAACGGAGGAATTTCCGAATCTGGATGTTTCGTTTAGAGGAGCTGTTTCCATTGCGCGGCGCCTTCAAGACCCTTTGGCAGAGCTGGTAAAGATAGACCCCAAATCACTTGGTGTGGGCCAGTATCAGCATGATGTAAACCAAAAGCGGCTTTCAGAAAAGCTCTCGGGTGTTGTAGAAGACTGCGTCAACAGCGTAGGCGTAGACGTAAACACCGCATCGCCTTCGCTTCTTGGCTATGTAAGCGGCATTACCGCATCTACTGCTTCAAATATCGTAAAATATCGGGAAGAAAATGGCATGTTTAAATCAAGAAAGGAATTTTTAAAGGTGCCTAAATTGGGGCCTAAGACTTTTGAGCAGTGTGCAGGATTTCTTCGCGTGCCGGAAAGCAGTAATATCTTAGATAATACCGCCGTCCATCCTGAAAGTTATGATATAGCCGAAAAGATTATGAAGCTTTACACTTTAGATGAGCTTAAGATAAAAATATTTTCTGAAAATGAAATCGCTCAAATGGCTTCAAATCTTGATATCGGCATCCCTACCCTAAAAGATATCCTGTCAGAGCTTAAAAAGCCGGGCCGCGATCCTCGCGAAGAACTTCCTGCCCCCATCTTTCGCACTGATGTGCTGGAAATCTCAGACTTAAAGCCCGGCATGGCCTTAATGGGCAGTGTGCGCAACATCACGGACTTTGGAGCATTTATCGACATCGGCGTCCATCAGGACGGCCTATGCCACATATCGGAGCTTTCCGAAGGCTTTGTGCGTTCCCCCTTTGATGTGGTAAGTGTCGGCGATGTGGTAAAGGTTAAGGTATTATCCGTCGATGCAGAAAGAAACAGGATAAGCCTTACTATGAAGGGAGTATAGCCCTATAAATAATAAAACGCTATAATAAGCACTTGGGCAGCCGGAATTCCGGCTGCCCCGTAAGATTTGCTTATGCTTTATGCAGCACCGATTTTTGCATTGAGGCTACCACTTTGTAGCATATAAAAGTAGCAACAGTGTTTATTGCCGCTGCCGGCAAAACTACTGTCGTAAAAAGTACCGGAAACGCAAGAGGCAGGCTTCCCACTACAAAAAGAGCTGTGCCCAAAAAGACAGTACCGCTTATTATAGTTCCAATAATTGCGGTAATTATTACCGCAGCATTTTGGTTCAATTTAGAAAATACCTTTATCATCGCTATCACTGCAAAAGCTGTAACCATTTTGTCGCACATATTTGCTATTTGGCCTCCGGGAAATCCGGTAGTCATGGCAGAAAATATACCTGCAAGTATGCCTGCAAGCAGAGCATTTTTCGGGCTGCTGTCTATATAAAGTGCTACAAATAGCATTGACAGCAGAAAATCCGGTTTCATACCTCCCATAATAGGCGGAACGATATAGTGAAGCACCAATCCGATTGCTATCAGAAGTGATGTCAAAATCATATCTCTCAATTTCATAATAATTCCCTCCAGTTTTTAATTTATTGTAAATATCTAAAATCAGCATTTAATTGCAATTATAAAGTCTATATTTGTTTGCTTATCTGTCAAATACTGTCTTACTGTAGTTTACTTAAGGTTTCCTGCAAGACATCATCAGACAGGCTGGAGTTTTGCAGCTTGCCGGAAAGATAATTGTCGTAAGATGCCATGTCGAAATATCCATGACCGCTCAAGTTAAACAAAATTGTCTTTTTTTCTCCGGCTTCTTTGGCTTTTAAGGCTTCATCGATTGCTGCTTTTATAGCATGAGCTGATTCAGGTGCCGGCACAATTCCTTCATTTTGTGCAAAAAGCATCGCTGCTTCAAAAATATCCTGCTGGTCATAAGCAACAGCCTCAATCAGCTCATCATGCAAAAGCTGGCTTTGGATTGGAGATGCTCCATGGTAGCGCAAGCCTCCTGCGTGGATTCCCGGTGGAACAAAATCGCTTCCCAAGGTATACATCATCATCTTTGGAGTCAAATGGGCCACATCGCCATAATCGTAAGTGAACTTGCCCTTTGTAAGACTTGGACAGGCGGCAGGCTCAGCTGCGATTATACGTGTTTTTTTGCCGTCTTTGATTTTATCGTGCACAAATGGCATGGCAATTCCGCCAAAATTGCTGCCGCCGCCGGAACAGGCTATTACCACATCCGGATAGTAGCCTGCTTTTTCCATTTGTTTTTTAGCTTCAAGACCAATGACTGTTTGGTGAAGAACTACGTGGTTTAATACACTGCCTAAAGCATAGTTCGTATCAGAATTTTTTACGGCATCTTCCACCGCTTCACTTATTGCAATACCTAAGCTTCCTAAGGAATCCGGATGCTCTTTTAGCACGGCACGGCCCGCATCGGTTTTATCGGTGGGGCTTGCAAACACCTCTGCTCCGAAAAGCTGCATTATTGAGCGCCGATAGGGCTTTTGCTCATAACTTACCTTCACCATGTAAACCGAGCATTCCATGTCAAAGAACTTGCAAGCCATAGAAAGTGCTGTTCCCCACTGCCCTGCACCTGTTTCGGTGGCCAGCCGCCTTATCCCCTGTTTTTTATTATAATAGGCCTGAGGAATGGCGGTATTTAACTTATGACTGCCGGCGGGACTCACTCCTTCATACTTAAAGTAAATCCCGGCAGGCGTATCTAAAGCCTTTTCCAGCCTGTGTGCTCTATAGACGGGCGACGGCCTCCACAATCTGTATAACTTTTGAACTTCCTCGGGTATTTCTATAAAACGCTCTGTACTTACTTCTTGTTTTATGATTTCTTCAGGGAATATTGCCCCTAGCTCCTCAGGCGTCGCAGGCTTCCCTGTAACAGGGCTAAGCGGCGGTTTTACAGGAGTCGGCATATCTGCCTGAATATTATACCAGCTTGTTGGAATTTCGCTTTCCTTAAGTAATATTTTTGTATCTTCCATTTCTGTCATCTCCTCTTTAAATCAAGTATTATTTTTCAATACTTTTATTTTCTATCTTAGGTCGTAATTCTTCTCCTCAAAGGTTTTCAAATTTACAAGCAATGCTAGAAAAGTTCATTGCATATTATTGATAGGTTTTTCACTGCTGTATATATTAATTTTGCGCTTTCATGTCATATCTATCACCTCAAACCGGAATATTTTATTAAGTAAGATTCTTCGCTACGCTCAGAACGACAGTAGAATATAAAAAAACCGTCCCTTACATAAAAGGGACGGTTGCTTCCGTGGTGCCACCCAAATTAGCCTTACACCGGGTGTATATAACAAAAAAGCATCTCATCTTCAGGATGAAATGCTTGCCACCTCAATGTAAAACTCACTTTTCTCAGATACGGCGATGTTCTCGCGATATCCTGTCCTTCGCTAACGGGGGACATGCCGTGCAAAGCTACTTAAAGTATTTCGCCTTGCCTTCTCCAAGACCCATTCACTATGACTTTCGGTGCCGCACTCCCACCGCCGGCGGCTCTCTTTAACCTTCCATCAAAGCTACTCTTTCCTGTCATCGAATTTCCGATTGATTTAGATAATTGTATCACAGGCTTTGGATAAATGTCAACAGTTTTTTGTTAACGGTTTTATGGGTTTTACTTCCACTCTCATGACCTTCCCAACCGGTTTATAAACCAAGAACGTCAGTGTCGAATTAATGGATGCCTTCAGTAAATTAAAAGGTATTATAATCGGGATAATCATGGCTTTTACGGCTTCCATAGGAACATTCATGAATTTTGTTGTAAATATTAGGTTAAGGGGTATCATCACAAGTGTCATGCTAATTGACGCTGCAGCCAGTGCAATTATTGCACCTTTTTGTGTGTGGATTTTTTTATAAATATATCCTGCAACCGCAACCATCGTTCCAGTAGCTATAAAATGCATTATCGCACCGATCCAGCCGCTTCCTGCACTGACCGTTAAAGCCTGTATAAGTGAAACTATCAGAGTCACTAAAACACCTGCTCCCGGGCCGAACAAAAATGCTGCTATTAATGCCGGCACATCACCCGGCTCATATTCCAAAAATGGCGCTGAAGGAATAAGCGGAAACCTGATTAAAAACATTAAAAGTATTGATAGAGCTGCAAGCATAGCAAGTCTTGCCATTTTATTTACTTCACTTTTCATTGCTACACACCCTCCGTTAATTTAAAAAATTCCCAAAGACATAATCTCAGGGAATTTTAAAATCCATCATAAAAAATCAATCTTCTTTCATCCAGACTTTACTGTCGGCCTCGGAATCTAACCGAGTCTGCTTTCGCTCGCGGGCTAACGGAACTTGCCGCATTACCGCCGGTCGGGAATCACACCCTGCCCTGAAGATTATATCCGGTTTTATTTAATTTTATATTAACACGGCAATTAGCAGGTGTCAATAGCTGAGGTTTTTCGCCATGCACCAAAACATCATTTTTCCATTAACATAAACAGCTAATATTTTTTAGATTTGTCCTCTTTATAGTATTCTATAATATATTTATCAATTTCTCGGCTGATTTCGAGCACCTTTTCTTCATTGTCTTTTCCCTTTAAAGCATTATGCAGTGCTTTCCTCGCTGTTTCTATCTTATCTTCTATATTCATTATTCACACTCCCATGTTATATAGTAATGCATTTAATATACATTAAATACATTCTCATTGCAAATAATAAATATATGCTTACTGCTAATTTTTTTATGTTCGAAAATTAGATAAGGTTATTCTAATAAGGAGTGAATTGAAAATTGGAAATAGACAACGATGCTATCGGTAAAAGAATACGTGAAGAAAGAGAAAAACTGGGATTATCACGGGAAGAATTTGCAGAGATAATCGGACTTTCAGACTATTATATAGGTCAGCTAGAGCGAGGTGAGCGGCAAATGAGTATGCCGACTTTAATCAAAGTCGCAAACTGTTTGCATGTTTCTTTGGATTACCTTGTTCTGGGAAGGTTAAGCTTTGATGCGGCTTACATATGTGATCCAAATAATAATACATATGAAACTTGGGATGAAGGCTTCTATGAAATAAATAATTTGCTTAAAAAGTGTTCTCCACATGAAATAGAACTATTTAAAAAACTCATAAAAACTATTCTTCCTTATATGCGGTAATACGGTAAAACCAGCTGCTTAAATAAAATTATTATATTAAATATATATGACATTTGCAAAAATGCCTTTTCCTTATTATACCGCATTTATCGTTTTATTTGCTTGAAATCAAGTCATAGGTTTTTTTGTTATATATTTTTTCATCTTTGGTAAAATATAGTGTGTGAGTAAATTAAAATATTGGAGGTAAATTTCGATGAATGAAGATAATAAATCTCCCTTTGAAAAGGAATACGAAATCGCATGGGATAAATATTCAAAAACAGATTTAAAAAAAGTATTTGATTTATCCGAGAAATATATCGATTTTATGTCCCGTTGTAAAACTGAAAGAGAATGTGTCGAAGAATTTACAAGCCGTGCAGAAAAGAAAGGTTACAGGAATCTACAGGAACTTATAAACCAGGGAAAATCATTAAAGCCCGGAGACAAAGTATATGCGGAAATTATGGGAAAAACTATTGCTCTTTTTGTTATCGGAAAAAAGCCTTTAGAAGAAGGTCTTTGTATAATAGGAGCACATATAGACTCCCCAAGGTTGGATTTAAAGCAAAACCCTCTGTATGAAGACGCAGACTTGGCACTTTTTGAAACCCATTATTACGGCGGAATTAAAAAATATCAATGGGTTACGCTGCCCCTTGCCTTACACGGAGTAATCGCGAAAAAAGACGGTTCCCGCATAAACATAGTTATGGGCGAAGACGAGGGCGATCCAGTGCTGGGAGTATCGGATTTACTAATCCATCTTGCACAAGACCAAATGAAAAAGACCTTGGCCGATGGTGTAGAAGGTGAAAACCTTAATATACTTGTTGGTAGTATACCCTTAAAGGGTAAAGAGGCAAAGAACAGAGTCAAACATAATATCTTGAAAATCCTAAATGAGAAATACGGCATAGTTGAAGAAGATTTCGTCTCAGCGGAACTTGAAATCGTTCCTGCCGGAAAGGCGAGACATTATGGAATAGATAAGAGTATGATTATGGCTTACGGCAGGATGACAGAGTTTGTGCCTATACATCTTTTGAAGCTATAACCGAAATAGAAAATCCTGAAAAGACTTGTGTAGCTTTGCTTGTTGATAAGGAGGAAATTGGCAGTGTCGGAGCTACTGGCATGCACTCAAGATTTTTTGAAAATACCGTAGCGGAAATTGCTAACTTGCTTGGGGACTATAGTGAGCTGAAAGTTAGAAGAGCCTTAGCCAATTCAAAGATGATATCCTCCGATGTAAGTGCGGCCTTTGACCCAAATTATCCCGATGTCATGGAAAAGAAGAATTGTGCAAGGTTTGGCAGGGGAATCGTATTTAATAAATACACCGGATCAAGAGGAAAGAGCGGCAGCAATGATGCCAATGCGGAATTTATTGCAGAACTCAGAAACATCATGGATAAACACAAGGTCATCTGGCAGACATCAGAACTTGGAAAAGTAGATCAGGGTGGCGGCGGTACCATAGCCTATATCCTCGCCAACTACGGTATGCAAGTCATCGATGCAGGCATAGCCCTGCACAATATGCACGCACCTTGGGAAATCTCCAGCAAGGCCGACCTCTATGAAGCCAAAAAAGCATATTATGCATTCTTAAGCGAGGCTTAGCTAATACCAATACCCCCAACAAAATAACCCTGTGGGGTTATTTTATATTACTATATATTTGAATTACGTTGTTTTTTTAATCGATATGCTACCTGATAGTACTTTATATCATACCCTTTTTCTTCCAACACTCGAGCGATTTTCCTTGGCCCAAGACCCTTCTCATTTAGAGTAAAAATTATCTTGTTTAATATTTCTTCTCTATCCATCTTGCTGTCATCAAAATTAAAACTTTCTATGGTTTTAGGCTCTTCCTGTTCTTGATATACTCCATCACTTCCACTGCTTTCAAACATATAAAAGGGTATATGATTTATATCTACCACAGCAGTGACTTTTTTGGATGCAGGCACATCGCTTATCAGAGGTACTGCCGCATCAATAGTAGCATAAGTTATATCTCTGAACTGCCGGATGTTCCTCGGATAATAGGCATTTAAGAGAATACCCTTAGCTTCATTTGTAAAATCTATTTTGAGTTTGACATTATATTTGTCACCAGCATTGTACTCATAATTTTCTATGAAACAGTTCAGTAGTTTTTCCTTTTCTGATAGCGGTCTCTCCCGAAGAGGCGGCAATTTTATTTCATACTGGGCAAGTCTTTGGTACAGTTCTGGCAAAAGCACATTTTTTAGATTTTTGGTTGAGGCTGCAATAACAATCACATTGATATCTATATCCTTTCTGCCACCTATCCTTCGGATCTTGCCTGATTCAACTGCTTTAAGAAGCATTGTTTGATAATGTGCTAATGCATGAGCCTCATCCAAAAAGAGCACACCTCCATCCGCCAGCTCAAATAAACCTCTTTTTTCGGTGGCGCCGGTAAAAGCACCCTTTTCTGATCCAAATATTTCTACCGCTGCTATATCAGGATTTGTAAATTGTGCACAATTCACCTCTATAAAACTGGCATCTTCTGAAATAACATGGATTTTCTTAGCAAAATAGAACATGGCTCGAGCCAGCAGTGTTTTACCGGTCCCTGATTCCCCTGATATAACTGAGTGCCTAGGTCCTCCTAATGCACCGATGGATCTCTGGGCTATTATTATAGCTTCTTTTAAGCTACCGTCCTTTCCTACTATTAATTCAAAGGCGTCATCTACTTTACTGAAAGTGAGTTCCTGTTTTAAAAGTTCTAATTTTTGTCCCAAATTCTCAATCTCCGTAACATCACGAAAAGTTGCTACACCGCCTTTAAACTTACCATTTATTATAAGTGGAACGGCATTTACTACATACTTTCGGCCGTCATCGTGTTCAATTTTTACATCTAATTGAGGTTTTTTAGTTCTTAATACCTCTAACAAAGCGGCACGGGGATAAAATTCGGTTATTTGAGAACCTATCATTTTCGAAACGGTAGAATGAGCATAATCTGCTGATGCCCTATTAGAGAATATAAGGGTTCCATTTTCATCAACTACATTTACACCTTCCCGAAGATTGTCCAGTGTGGTTTCCAGCATCGGCATCTTGTCTTCATCAGACAGCATATTAATATTCATTAAGTGCACTCCTATCGAGAGATATATATTTTATTTCACTGCCTTCAATGGTTAAAGCACAGCCCACAGCATTAAAACCTGTACCATCTGTTATCATTATAGCAGCTGGGATATTAAAGTCTATAGATCTCTTTGCCATCGCAAGTAAAGGCGTTTTCCCTCCATCCGAAGGTTCCGAAAGTGAAAGAATTTCCCGGGCCGTTTGGGGATCTCCGGCGATAACAATCCCGGGGCCGCCGGGGTGGGCGGCTACACTCAAACCGCTGCCGATATATTCACCGGTGCTATTCGCCGAATTCGCTTCGATGTGCGGATTCCCTATAATTCCTCCAGTAGGGCCTGACATTTGGGGCACATGCATCGTTATACCCCAGGCTAAAACATATTCTGGAGCAAATCTGGAAAAGTATTGAGCCATGAAATAATCTGTCATAAATACATCATCAATGGGTTTAAAACTGTAATTCCTTATTAAGCCACTTATTTCGTCCTCCATTGAATCAGTAAAGGAAAAAGGACAGATCCCGGCTATCGCCATAGCATATCCGTCCTTTGTCAAATCTTTTACTAAAAAAGTAGCAAATCCATTCATTTAATTTCTCCACCAGAAGGATACTGCCGGGATACCGCTTCCGATGTCCTTTCCACAATAATTTGAGGATCTGTCTCGCCCTTTAATATGGAATCTAGAGCAGCTTCAGCCGCCGCAACGGCTTCCACATAGGGGCCTGGAACATTTACCAATAAACTATTGCTTTCTTTCGCTGCTATCAATTTTGACCACAAGTGTCCGTTTTTTCCATATATTTCCTTAAAACAAGAATTGGGGAACATCTTCAATATAGCCGTATGGGTAAAATCTCGAGCTGCATTAGGTATAAAACGATGGCCTCCTCCAGAACCACCTATGATAAAAATGAGATCGGCTTTTTCTTCAATAGCCCTCTTAAGTTTTGTTATAATTGTAGTTTCATTGTCCACTGAAGGAGTTATCCGTGTAACTTCACACCCCGGGAATCTCTCAAGAATTAGAGCCATTATAGCCGGACTATTGGTATCGACTACCGTTCCGTTTAATATCTCATCCCCAGTAGGAATAATGATGGCCTTACTTGTCAAAATTTAACCACCTTTCCCTGGCGCACCCAGAGTATTTACCTTTCGGAAACTTTTCAACGGAAACTTCTACGGATCTTTCGGCTTGGGCTATTTTTATGACGTCGGCAGCGGTTATTCCCGAAACCGTAGAAATAGCCTTTATTATCCCCTTTTCATCTTTATATACTGCCTCTGGTTCCATGCCATATATATCCATCTCTATTGCACTGCCGGTAACACCAATAACTCTGATAGGTCTTTGCAGAGTATTTTTTAGTGTTTGTTCCAATTCAAATGGTTTTAAACCCTTGATTTGAATTCCGGTTATGCGTACATAGGTTTTATCTACAAAAACTATGACCTGATTATCCACCATCTCACCCCAGTTAAATAGAAAGCGTTAGTTTAGTCACTATATTAGATGAGCTTATTAGAACAGGATCCACCACACCGGGTATTATATCATCGGCCTTTTCAATTATCTCTTTATTAGTCATCAAAGATACCGCTGGTTTCATATGATCTACATCTACTCCTACACTCTTTAACTCGATTTTAGCTTTTTCAGTAATTTTGTCAAGGGCGATTTTAGCTCCCTTGGCGTTTGCTACTGCAAGAACTGCTGGTGAGCAACCGATGTGCAGCCCCGGAATCATACCGGCATCCAGTGCCTGAATTATATACCCTGCCAGCACGCTCTTAGGTGCAACAATACACGGTATGTTGGCTTTCAAGGTTTTTGCATACTCCCCTGAACCGTGGGCTGTATCTCCTGCTCTAAACTGACGAGTTGGAAATACCCGGCCATATTTCTCTGCCACAGTCATCCCGATACCTACTGAAATCACTTCTCCAGTGAGTCCAAAAACAATAGGCTCGTCCTTCATTATTTGCAACTGCCCTAGTATAGGAAGAAGGATCTCTTCCATAGTAACGGCGTTCATCATTTCCGTAGCCGAGTTGTTGTTTACTGCTTTCCCCGTCATGACTACATTGTGCACCGGAATCAGCTTTTTATTAGGATCCGGTCCCCTAAAGAGTTTTTTGCCTTTATAATATTTTTCCCACTGTACAAGATGGGGTTCTTCTTTTATAAGTTCATGGGTAACCTCCATCTCCTCCATATGCAGGATGCCGAATTCTTTATGAACCTTACCAATATCTCCGGCGGCCATGGTAATAATAGCTCCCTCCACTACCAAGCCGTCGCTGGTGGTTGTCACCGCATCCATATCAAACACATTTATCCCAACTGGTCCTCCTACTACTTTTGCAACCATGTGTATAACATCTTCCAAGCTTTTACCGGATGCTTCTACATCTCTTTTGTCAATAAGAGCAATATTAATCGGAGCTCCTTGCTTTGGACCGGTTCCCTGCTTTATAAATCTTACGGTAAGTTCTCCCATGCTTTTTACCTCCTTCTAATGTCTCCCAATGGGTGGTCTTCGATCATCCACTTCTTTTGCATCAACAAGTTCAGCTTCTTCAGTAGGATGAATTATATTTATAACTTCTAAAATTGCCTTTTTGCAAGTTCCGTCTTTTTCTATACCTTTTACTATAACCGTATGCATGGTCTCAGGCACTCTCGGCATTACCACCACTTCCACCTTATCTATATCTTTATCTTCTGCTATTTCTTGAATAGCAAATTCTATTCTTCCCGTGCGAAGTGACTGCATTTTTGCAGATTTAAGATTTTCTATTCCTTTTAACTCAAAGGTCTTGTTGGGGGACTGTTTTATCACCGCTGACTGCAGCTTGAGCTTAAATTCAGGTAAGCTAGTATGCATTAACTTCATAATTATCTCCTCCAATTTACTATCAATGAACCAGACTCATCAAAATTCAATGGATGTCCTTCATCAAGAACAGATATTTTGTCCTTATCCTTTAGAGCCTCAATTGCTGCTTTTGTAGCATATATTTCCTCAAGATGCAGCGTATTAGGGATTATGGCAAGTTTCAGTCGGTCTAAAGGAACATTTCCGATGGTCATCATTGCTGTTTTTATTGCTTCCCTGTCATCTTTCATTATTACAGGAATTTTTCCTCTTTCTAAATACGTTGTAGGTATTGTATTGGCATAGGTTACATCAAAATCGATTTTATCTACTAAGGTTTTTGTAGTTATATCTGCAAGACCTACACCAAGAGCATTACCATAAGAGTTATCGGAAAGATCCAAAACTACGATTTTATTAATACAAGGCTTTTCCATTTCCTCTTCTCCAAAAACCCTTATTCTGCCGATTACTTTAGTATCCATACCGGTGCCGCTAAAGGTCTTGCCCATCTCTTGCACTACTAATATGTCTAAATAATCCCATGGAAGTTTGGGAACTATGGATTTTGCTTCTTTTAATAAAAGCCGTTCTTCTCTTTCAAAATCCTGAGGGAACAGGCCTTTTAACTTATAGGTCTCATCCTTGGAGTTTTCTAGGATTGCTAAACCAAAAATTACATGAGCTTTCTCAAGAATCGCTCGAGCTACTTTGGGTATGGTATCTTCTAGGCCGTTAGCATGGATAGTAGAACATCCTTTATGCTTACCGAGACCTACAGCCAGCATTTTTAAAAGACCGCTTTCTATATTACCCTTAAAGTCCGTATGAGGCTTTACTCGGTTAATAACAATAATTCCATCGGCATTATAAGCGTTTTTGTCCATATATATCGGTACACTTTCAGGGGTTTCTCCGATTTTTACTACATCCATGCATGATACCACCGGAACTCCCATGGTCTCAGGAGTTACTCCCAGTTTTTCAAGTACCATGGTCTGGCCTTCTGCGGTAGCCCCTCCATGGCTACCCATGGCAGGAATGACGAAAGGCCTAGCACCTAAATCCTTTAGATAATCTATGGTAGTTTTGATAATAAGGGAAATATTGGCTATGCCACGGCTACCACAAGTAACTGCAATATTCATACCAGGTTTGATAGCATTCCGTTCTTTTAAAACCTCCAGCTCCTTTTGAACAGCTTGTTCAATGTTTACTATTTTATATTCATCGAACCTTTGTTTGATTCTATATATAACCGGATAGTCCACAATAATAACTCCCTTCTATTTCGTCAGCAAGTTCGGTAAGAACATCGTAATTCCTGGGATATATGTTATCAGCATGAGGGCTACTATCATGGCAATCAGGAAAGGTAATACAGACTTTGATATTCTCTCCAGTGTCATGTCACATATGCCACAAGCCACAAACAGGTTAACACCAAGAGGTGGTGTAATCATTCCTATAGCAAGGTTGACCACCATAATCAGTCCAAACAAAATAGGATCTATCCCCAGTTTGACTATAAGAGGCAAAAATATAGGAGCCAATATAATAATTGCGGCATTAGTTTCCATAAAGCAACCTACAACAAGCAGCAATAGGTTTATAAGCAGCAGTATTACATAAGGACTTGTGGAGAAATTAATAAAGGCCTGAGCAATCTGGTCCGGTATTCTCTGACTCGTCATTATCCAGCCAAAAACTTGGGCGGTAGAAATAATGAACATAACCACTGAAGTGCTAACGGCAGTATTCACAAATATCTTAGGCAGATCCTTGACACTAAGCTCACGATATATAAAAAATCCTATGACAAACCCATAGACAACAGCAACGGCAGCAGCTTCAGTCGGTGTAAAAATGCCGCCATATATACCGCCTAAAATAATAATAGGCATAAGGATAGCCCAAAAGGCCTCTTTTACGGCTTTTAATATATCTAAAAAAGTAGGACGCTCTTTTTCGCCATAGTAACCTCTTTTTTTTGAAATTATATAAACTGCAGCCATAAGAGATAATCCGACCACAAGACCTGCACCGAACCCGCCCATGAAAAGCGAACCAATAGAAACTCCTCCCACAACACCATATGTGACCATGGGAATACTGGGAGGAATAGTGACCCCAATAGCTCCAGCTGCTGCCATAATAGCTGCTGCAAAACCAGCATCATATCCTGCTTCTATCATCGCAGGAATAAGAATTGAACCTATAGCAGCAACAGTAGCAGGGCCGGAACCGGAAATTGCTGCAAAAAACATACATGTCAGTATTCCAACTTGGGCAAGCCCCCCGGTCATGGATCCAACTAATTTATTGGCAAGATTAATGAGTCTTCTGGATATACCACCACTTTCCATAAGTGATCCCGCCATCATAAAAAATGGTATAGCCATAAGCGGGAAGGAATCACATGCTGTGAACATCCTTTGAGCCACAACCATCAAAGGAATATTACTGGCCATAGATATAGCCATGACAGATGAAAGTCCTAGCACAATAGCGATGGGCAAGCCCATTATTGCAAAAAGAATAAAGCTACCAAATAATATCGCTGACATAGCTAAACCTCACCTTCCGATTTTAACTTCAAAGAAACTTGAATAAATCTAATGCTCATAAGCACCATGCCCACCGGTATTGCTAAATAAGCCCACCACATGGGGATCTGCATAGCCGGCGAAACCTGAGCATTTGCTATTTGCATTTCAATGATACTTAAGCTTTCTTTAAATACTATAAAGCAAAATATTACACAAACAGCAGAAATAAGATAGTTTACCAATTTTCTTGCCTGCTTGGGAAGCAACATTAAAAATGCTTCTACACCTATATGAGCACCACGTTTTACACCAATACTCGCTCCTAAAAATGTAACCCATACTAAAATATAGCGGGATAATTCCTCTGACCAAGGTAATGATGCCTTAAGCACAAACCGACATACAACCTGCCAAAAAACCACCACTGTCATAATAAGCAATAAAATAACGACAAAAAATTCTTCTATATTATTGAAGATTTTTTTTACCTTTTCCACAAATGTCACTCCTTGTTATATGAAGAAGGCAGGAAATCTGCCTTCCTTTCTTATTTCTGAGCATCGACTACTTTCTGAATTAACTCAGGAGTAATATCTGATTCAAACTGCTTGTAGACCGACTGAACCGCTTCTACAAAAAGAGTTTTATCAGGCTCGTTAACTTTCATGCCTTTTTCCTTCAATTCTTCCACAAGTTTGGCATTCATGTCGTCGAGCAAACCTCTCTCATAGTCTCTAGCCTCAATAGCTGCTTCTTTTAGAGCTGCCTGAAGTTCTGGAGCTAAACCTTCAAAAAATGATTTACTGATAAGCAATGGGGCTGGTGCATAAAAGTGACCTGTTAAAGAAAGATATTCTTGAACTTCATAGAATTTTGAAGTTTCTATTATTGGTAAGGGATTTTCCTGTGCATCGATGGTTTTCTGCTGTAGAGCTGTGAACAATTCTCCAAAAGCCATTGGAGTAGGATCAGCACCCATAACCTTAAAAGTAGCCATGTGGATTGGATTTTCCATGGTCCGTATTTTAATTCCTTTTAAATCCTCAGGTTTGTTTATAGGATGTTTGCTGTTTGTCACATGTCTGAATCCATTTTCAAAATAGCAAAGACCCATAATCCCTTGGCTCTCTAAAGAATTTAGCAGTCCCTGACCCAATTCGCTGTCTAAAACCTTTCTGGCGGATTCTGTATCTTTGAAAACAAAGGGTAAGTCAAAAACCAAAAACTGCTTTGTAAAACTGGCTAAAGGAGCTGTTGATACCAATGTCATCTCTTGGGTCCCGAGCTGCAGTGCTTCTACCATATCTCTCTCGTTGCCCAGTTGAGAGCTATGGAATACCTCTACCTTGATTTTACCATCGGTTTTCTCATCAACTAATTCCGCAAACTTTTGCAAACCAAGAGTATAAGGATGGGTGGGGGCAAGAACATGACCAACTTTAATTGTTATAGTGCCACCTTTGTCTTGATTTCCGGATGGAGCTGCATCGTTACCGTTCTGTTGGCCTCCTCCACAACCTGCTAATAGACCAATAATCAATAAAGAAATGAGTAATAATGCTAGGTTTTTTTTTGACATAAAAAAACTCCTTTCATAGTTTTATAATTATATTTTATATTGCAAATATCATGCCGTTATTTTTATTACATATTGATAATATAACTTATCATAAAAGTATTACATGCAAAATTTCTTCCATATTTACTGCTATTGCAAGCTAAATCTAACTTTTGACTAATGCATTTTTACAATAAAACTCAATAATATTAATTATATTTTCGAGATATTACGATATCTTATTATAATATTAAACATAGATTTTGTTAGAAAATGTTATAAAACACCTAATATTTTATAACATATATTGATTTTGTTAGAATGTATTACTGGAAAAACCTCCTTGAGTTTTTCAAGGAGGTTATAAATTTACTCTTTTTTTATATTCGGTTTACAGTATTTTTCAGTTACTTGGCTAAATAACTGAACATGATATATTTCATCCAAGATAATCCTTTCCAAAATCTTTTTCACATAAAGATCGTTTATCATCTGTTGATGTTTGCGGTAATTGCTTATGGCCGCCCATTCACCGGCAATATTAGCAGTTATCATGTCACAAAGGACTGTTCCATAATATACGAAGCCTGCATCCCAGTATATTTCGACTTCGTTTGTCGCTATGGTTCTTTGACGGGGATCTACTCCCAATTTTAATATGGTATCAGCAAGAATTTCCATATGATGCATTTCCACCAATGCTACACAGGACAAGAGTTCAGCTACTTCTTCGTATTCCGGTTCCAACACAAAATGATGATAAATATATTGATTTACTGCTGTAAGTTCACCGGCTCTACCTGCATAATCTTCAAGCAAAAGTTTGCCGTAGTAAGGATTTTCCCTTGCCACCTTAATTTCCGGATAAGGTGCCGGATACGCACATTTATTATAGGTTTCAGGAGTTTTGCACCCTTTTAAATCAACAAAGTCTTCACTCATTATATAACCCCTCCATTAAAGTCTTTACTATTATTCTAGTAAAAAAGTCGGCAAATAGTTACTTTTCGGCACTATTTTTTATTCGAGATACTGGTTAACTTCGCAAAAATAGGCTTTATAATGAGTGAAATTTAAATTTGTCAGAAAATCCTCCTTGCTGCGCTTGCACTTTGCACTCAAGGAGGATTTTCCTATTTATTCTCATTACAACATTATATACTTGATGGACAATTCTTTCGGCTGCTTATAATATTTTATATGGCCTCCCTTATGTAAGCGCATTTGCAAATTTAAGCTCTTTACGCTTTAGTATAAGCCAGCCTTATTTTCATTCATACTTATCATTATATTCTTCTTCTGAGTATAATGGTCAAGCATCATATGGTGAGTTTCGCGGCCAATTCCGGATTTCTTATAGCCTCCGAAGGGAGTATGAGCAGGCAGGTTGTTATAATCATTTATCCACATACGGCCTGTCTCTATTCCTCTTGCAACTTTAAGCGCCCTGTTTATATCCTTAGTCCACACAGCGCCGCCCAATCCGTATTCGCTGTCATTTGCCATTTTTATTACTTCTTCTTCATCCTTAAACTTCAAGAAACATGCTACCGGCCCAAAAATCTCTTCTTGAGCAATCCTCATTTTGTTATCAACATCGGCAAAAATCGTAGGCTGCATAAAGCATCCTTTATCTAAGCCATTTTCAGTGATGCGAGAACCGCCGCAGGCAAGTCTTGCCCCTTCTTGTTTTCCAATTTCAATATAGTTTAAAATCTTTTTCAACTGACCTTCATTAATCTGCGTTCCCATAATAGTATCTTCTTCCCATGGCAAACCAACCTTGATTTTCTTAAAGGCTTCAACACATTCTGCAAGGAATTCTTCATAAATATCTTCATGCACAAATACCCTGGAGCCTGCGCAGCAAACTTGCCCTTGATTGAACAAGATGCCCAGTTGCACCCCTTCTATAGCCTTCTCCCATGGGCAGTCTGGGAAATAAATATTTGCGGATTTTCCACCAAGCTCTAGTGTTGACGGAATCAACTTTTTAGCTGCCGCCTCGGCTATACTGTAGCCTACTTCGGTTGAACCTGTAAAGGCAAGTTTTCTAAATCCCGGATGTTCCAACATATAATTTCCTGTGGTGGCTCCGCTGCCAGTTACGATGTTCACAACTCCCGGGGGAAGAACATCATTGATCAATTTACCTAATTCTAAAATGCTCAAAGGTGTTGAAGACGACGGCTTAATAACAACCGTACATCCTGCAGCCAATGCTGGTGCCAACTTCCATGCCGCCATCAGCAGCGGGAAGTTCCATGGAATTATCTGGCCGACAACTCCAATCGGCTCTCTTAAGATAATGCTTAAGGTGTTCTTGTCAATCATTACGGCTTGGCCTTCTTCAGCCCTGATAGCTCCGGCAAAATACCGAAAATGATCAGAACTTAGCGGCACATCAATGTTTCGTGTTTCTCGAATGGGTTTACCGTTGTCGAGAGTTTCAATCATAGCAAGTTTTTCAGCATTTTCATCAATCAGATCGGCTATTTTAAGTAATATTCCTGATTTTTCTTGTGCACTAACATCTTTCCACGTTTCAAATGCCTTCCATGCAGCTTTAACTGCTTCATCCACATCTTCCTTACCGGCATTGGCACAAGTTGCTAACAGCTCGCCATTTGCCGGGTTGTTAGTCTCAAACGTCTCCCCATCCTTTGCATCCACCCATCGACCTCCAATTAACAATTGATAATTTTTGTCAATAGGTTTATTCAAGACAATCGTCTCCTTTTATTTTTTTTATTTAGGCATAACGCCTATAAAATTATTTTCTTGTCCTTAGTTAAGTTAAAATTGGGGAGTTTAATTTTTAAGCCTGATGGGATTATGTTATCTGATTATACTGCCTTCTTAGAATATAATATCATATTATAAACTTTTTATCAATCTTCATTGTTCATTCAATTTTATATTTACATAACTTTCTTTTAAGCTTTAAAAAATCCTCCATGAATATCTCATAGAGGATAATGCACATCCGCAGGAAACCACAAATCAAATATTACATACGGTGCTATTTCAAGGCTCTTGGGGGGGAAATTAAAACAACGTATTTATATTGCATTGAAACGTAACAGACTTAGTGTTTCAATTCCTTATAGGTAGGGCTATAAACCATGGCTACAGTTGATATAGATAAACGGATAAATTATGTGTTTCAATTCCTTATAGGTAGGCTATAAACGAGAGCTTTGGAAGGAGTTTATTCCGGTTACTACTATGTTTCAATTCCTTATAGGTAGGCTATAAACCAAGCCATAAGTGAAATGAGAGATGATATACTCGCGTTTCAATTCCTTATAGGTAGGCTATAAACAGACCCAGTAACGAATAAAACTGCCAGATTAAATAGCTGTTTCAATTCCTTATAGGTAGGCTATAAACATATTTCGCTTTGCTCTCCATACAGTTTATCTATTACCGTTTCAATTCCTTATAGGTAGGCTATAAACATCGCATTTCTAGCACAAGTTGTAAGGTTTCTTCCCGTTTCAATTCCTTATAGGTAGGCTATAAACTTCTTTTTTCGCTATCCATCATGTATACGAGAAGATGTTTCAATTCCTTATAGGTAGGCTATAAACTGCCGCTGACCGGAAAATCATGGGCACTTAAAAACAGTTTCAATTCCTTATAGGTAGGCTATAAACGCCTTGTTGCTCCATTTTATCTATAAATTCATATTTGTTTCAATTCCTTATAGGTAGGCTATAAACGTAATATTAGTTTTTTAGCCAATACGATTTTAGAATTGTTTCAATTCCTTATAGGTAGGCTATAAACTTCAAAGTTATCAAGACACCTTTTAAGGTGTACGATAGTTTCAATTCCTTATAGGTAGGCTATAAACAGAGCATCGGGGCTAAATCCATCAGAGCCGAAAATTGTTTCAATTCCTTATAGGTAGGCTATAAACAGCCGTTTTCCAGACCCGCCAAGGCATATATGTATTAAAGTTTCAATTCCTTATAGGTAGGCTATAAACTAGTATTTGATTGTTAGTCCCGCCTTTAGAAGCATGTTTCAATTCCTTATAGGTAGGCTATAAACCCATAATTTGGGGTAAAAAATAAAGAAAAAGCGAGAAAAATAATTTGTTCAATTTTCTATTAATAATTTCTACATTTAATTGAAAAGTCCTTCTTTTCCAGTTATATTCTTTATTTGTGGGTAATTTAAGGTTGTCGTCGACCTCCAGGGGTTTTTGCACTATCGGAGGTCGACGACTTTTTAAAGTGAGTTTTTTCTATGCGATTTTCTCACTATAATCACATAAAAGTATATCATACATTAAATTACATTTCTAAGCTTCTTACTTATTTTATATTTCAATATTTTATAAAGTGAAAAACCAAGCCTTTACCTTTATCATGCCGATGGGTGTTTAACTCTTCCTCCGTCTTCTCCTTCAAGCTCCCTGCCCCAGCCTGAAATGCATGCGAATAGTGTCACAAACCAAACTGCCCAACTGTAAAAAACGGTGAAAAAGAGCGAGGAGGGGTCTAGGGGTTGCACAAAAGGATATGTGGAAGACACTGATTTCATGGTGCCTAGCAATAGCAAAACGCATCCGCCATAAGGCACGAAAAATGGGAACGAGCAAACAGCTGTACTCAGGATATCGGCACGTCTATATGGGTGTAGGTCGCTTTTTCGCCCTATTGCATTTACAAACGGTGATACACATATATTTGCTATAGTATTTATAGCAGCTATAAGTATGCCAAAGATCGTCGACAGTAAGAATATTGCAAGGTCTGCGTCTCTTGGAGTTTTGATGACTTTCTCATTTAACCAATTTACAGTAGTTTCCATACAGCCACTTTTAACAAGCAAATTACCCATGGATACAACCACCATCAAAAGTATAGAAACTGTCGTCATGCCTGCAACACCATCAGGAATTGCTCCTACAACCGCACCATCTTCAATCATAGCAAGATCCGCCACGCTAAACAGCCCGGCTGCTAGCCCGATTATTATAGCAAGTATTATCCCTGTGCTAAGTGTCGCAAAGATGCTCTTTCCTTTTACTGCCATCCAAATTACAACAGCAGTTGGGATAAGAAGGAGAAGGCCCATTGGATTTTGGTATTCTGTAAGTATTTTTGCTGCGCTTTCTGTATTTGTTGAAGTTGCACTTCCTCCAAAAAACCAAAACAGCACCGCTGCAATAATTCCGGCAACTATTACATACTTAAAACGGCTTTTGACCACTCCGCCTATCTCTGCAGTTCCTTCTTTGTATTTATATGTTTGACTGGTTGCAGATATTATGGTGGTATCCGAAACCGGTGCCAGATTATCTCCAAAGGCTGCACCGCTTAAAATAGCTCCTCCCAGCACAGCAGGATTTGAGCCTAAAAGAAGTCCGGCAGGGTAAAGGATAAAGCCCATTGTGGCAATAGTGCCGAAACCCGTGCCGGTTGCTACCGCAAAAATAGCAGAAAATATAAATGCTGCTACTGTGAAGCTGCGCCTTTTACTCCTAGTTTACAGCTTAGCCACACCAACCCTTCTACTATTTTGCCGCTTTTTAGCACGCTTCCGTATATCCCTACTACTATCCAAATTAGGACTGCGGTCATGCCCACATCAGAACCTAATCCTTCTATAATGACGTTCCAATACTCTTCTTTATCTTCGCAAAAAAACATACCGATAATCAGCCCAATTATCCCAGATGCTATCATCATATTAAGGTCTGCTGCTTTCATAAAAGAAAGCGAAATGGTGATTATTATAAATATGGCAAATGGCACTAGGGCCGCAAATTGACTGGGTCTAAAGGATAATATTCCAGAGTCTTTTTTATCCATTATTAAGCCTCCTGATGCATTGTTTTTTAATGAAGCTTTATGTTAAAATAAATTTACGGTTTATTTTTTCATCGCAATTTCTTTTATGAAGTTGCGATTTTTTTATTTTTTCTTAATCATGTCTATTTATCATAATGTCCAAAATAACATCGTTTGTCTTTGTCATTCCCGGTGATGCTATTTTCCCAATGTTTTGCATGGTTTCTTCCACTGTATTTCCTACGATACCGCTGTCTTTGGGTATATGGATATTTTTTAATGCCAAAAGTGCCGAAAGTATGGCGGTGCTTGCAGCTGTTACAGCTTTAAGTGAGCAGCCAAAGTTACCGCCGTCACAGATTATACCCGTGATATCCGCTGCCATGTTATCTATGGTAAATCCTATTTGTTCATTATTTCCGCCTAAAAGGTAGCATATGCCCGCACTTGATCCTGTGCCTGCAGCAACAGCACAGCCGCAAAAAGCTGAAAGCCTACCGGCAAAAGTTTTTATGTACATTGTAACAAGATAGCTTAGAAGTATTGATCTTACAAGTTTTTCTTCTGGTATTTCTTTTTTATTGGCTATTGCTATGAGGGGCAGCGTTGCTACAAGACCATGGTCACCACTTCCGCATATGGACATGGCAGGTTTTGAAACTCCTCCCATACGTGCATCAACAGCATATCCCGTATAAGCCATAGCATAAGTTAATATGTCTTCTTTCAAATATCCTTCTTCTATAAGATCTGATATCCCCCTTCCTAATTCCATGCCTTCACCCTGCTTGCCTGCCTGGGCAAGTTCATCATTGACCCTAACTGCTTCCAATATAAAGCTTATATCCTCATATGGTGCGTGCTCTGCTATATCTATCAGGTCTTTGAGTTTTAGCCTTGATATATCAAAAGCCTTGCCTTCTGAAGTTTTGGTTTCCAGCTGTTTTTTAAAAATTTCTTTTCCGTCTTTTTCTACTAAAACTATATTGGTATGTTTATCTTTGATGACAGCTCTACCTTTACCCTTATCAGTTTCAACTATCGCATCTATGAAAATGTCTGATACGCCTCGTTTTACTTTTATCTCAATTTTTCCTTCTTTGATCAGCTCCTTTGCCCTTGAAACATCTTCCTCTGTCACATCTTCTAGAACCCTTAAACCAAAATCCGGCTTTCCGGCTATTACACCAAGTGCTGCCGCCATCTCATTTCCTTTTTCGCAAGTTCCTGGGATAGCACACGAAAACCCATTTTTAAAAACGCCCTCATCCACCCAAACAGTAACCTTCTTTACCTCACCTCCAATCACTTCATAAGCTTTAGCTGCAGAAAGCGCAATAGCAGCAGGCTCTGTAACCCCCAAAGCTGGAACCATCTCCTCCTTTACCTGTTCTATGGCCTTTTGATAAAGTTCATTTGACATACGAATACCTCCATCGCCTATGTTGTTTAAAGTATTTATAAATATTTTAGAATCTTGTAATTAAATAAGAAAATCACCTATTAATTTTATACATCCACTTCTTTATATTAAACTATTATTTTAATAATATCAATCTTAATTTAATCTATTAGTTTAATTTAACATCAGATACTACCATTTTCCTTTGATTTACTTGCTTTTTCTTGACATTCCAGGCACTCTCATGTATATTTTAATTAAACTATTGGTTTATAATTGAGGTTAGATAATGAATATAGGGCACCGAATAAAACAAATTAGAATAGCCAAGGGATTACAGGGCATTCAGCTTGCAGAGAAAGTTGGAATTACCAATGTGTATTTGAGCTATTTAGAAAATGGAACTAAAATTCCTTCTATTGAAACCCTCCAAAAAATCTGCGATGCTTTGGGCATTACGCTCTCCGAATTTTTTATGGATGAAAATGCTAATCTACCTCCTGAATATCAAGAGCTTATTGAAAATGTTAAGGTGCTTTCCCCTAAACAATTAGAGCTGTTAAATGAATTTTTGAAGACGTTAAGACAATAGAATTCAAATAGATAAATTAGCCATTTCTGAAAAATTAAAAAAATAGACATAAGTAAACCGAGTAAAAAGTATACTAATGTCTAACGAAAGATATTAAGGGACATATCATAAATGTATGACATGTCCCTCTTTTAATTCATGCACTTCGTTAATGAATTTATTTATACTTTTGATATGAAGACCACTTATTTACTTAAAACTGTTCTCATATATATCGAAAAATTGCGTTATCTCCCTTCCCTGTTTGCGGATTTCCTCATCATTATCAGCAGATAATTGCCATCCATAAGTTTTATATGCTTCCCAGTTTTTCTTATTAATCGGTTTTAAATTAAATTCTTTTTGAATGGCTTTAAATCCCTCTGCATAATCAATAAGGGCTTGTTTAAAAGCTTTGTCAGTATCTTTAAAAACCGGCATTTTATCCTTATTAGCTCCTATAGCATAAGCTTCATTACTGCTTTTAACAAAATCACCTCCAAGTTTGCTTGTATCATATTCGCCTACTACTTCACTGTTAGGATTCCCGCAAGCAGTTAGCACAAGCATCATACATACAATAAGTATGATAATACAATATTTTTTCATTTTTACCTCCATAATTTCAAGTGCTGCTGTGCCTTTCATGCCAAGGTTATAGAGTTATAAGAAAGTTCAATCCCTTATAGGTAGGCTATAAACCAGTATAGGTCTAGAATACAACGAATTTGGAGACGGTTTCAATCCCTTATAGGTAGGCTATAAACCCCTAACTACAATGTATCAAGATCATCACAAGAAAGTTTCAATCCCTTATAGGTAGGCTATAAACTTAGCATGGCGGGAAAGATCCTGGGGCGGTTGGGAAGTTTCAATCCCTTATAGGTAGGCTATAAACGCTATCATTAGGGATTACAACGGCCTACGTAAAAAAAGTTTCAATCCCTTATAGGTAGGCTATAAACCACTAAAGTTCCTTTTTGGTTCCCACACTGTTGCAAGGTTTCAATCCCTTATAGGTAGGCTATAAACTCCTTTGAATGTTATTGTAATTGGTTCTCTTGCTTCCGGTTTCAATCCCTTATAGGTAGGCTATAAACTATAGATGTAAAGAACATAATAGCCTTATAATAACAAAGTTTCAATCCCTTATAGGTAGGCTATAAACTGTGTATCTGTTATCTCTGCTGGTTGGTTCATGTCGTGTTTCAATCCCTTATAGGTAGGCTATAAACCACATTGCGACAGCGATGGGATGAACTTTAAGTCCAGTTTCAATCCCTTATAGGTAGGCTATAAACCCGTAATTTGGGGTAAAAAATAAAGAAAGAGCGAGAAAAATAATTTGTTCAATTTTCTATTAATAATTTCTGCATTAAATCGAAAAGTCCTTCTTTTCCAGTAATATTCTTTGTTTGAGGGTAATTTTTGGTTGTCGTCGATCTCCAGGGGTTTTTGCGCTATCGGAGGTCGACGACAATTTTAGAATATACAATTTACCATTTTGCTACAAATGCTTATTACTCTTCTTCACCCATAAGATATTTTTTAAAATTTTAGTCCCATTTTTCAAACTCTCTAAATCTTACATGGATAAAATTTCGTTTCGTCTGAATGGTTTCATCATCAAGAATTGTCTCTGCCACATCTCTTCTAGTAGTAGAATATATAGGAACAAGTCCTTCTTTTATGCAAAAGTTAGCCGTTAAAAAGACCGCTCCAAATTCTCCTTGGACTAATACTATATCATTTGGCTTTGAATGTTCTTTTAGCCAACAAAAAATTTCTTCTAGATAATCCTTTATTGAAGGAAGTTCCGGTGGAACATTTGACCAAATACTTTGCAGGTCTGACGGAAGGTAAATAATTTTATCTACTTTAAATTTATTTTCAAGTTCATCTTGCTGCGATTTTGTAAGTTGGTGTGAAAAAAGTAAAAATGCTTGTCTCATATTTTGCCTCCATCATTTATAGTAAGCGTAATTTCTCAAATTTTATCATCAAAAATGATGTATCTCACCTGCTTTTGCATACTTATAATGGGTTTGAGTTTAAAAGGTAATCCTTGTCACTTATTCTATATTCGACTTTAAAGCTAATAAATATTTTGTAATATTAACTTTTTATAACATTAATAGCGATATAAAATTTTTCTTGAATGTGGAATAAACCTATATAGTATATGTCATTTAATTAGTTGTAAACTTATTATAAACTTCAAGCGGTTTTGATAAAACAGGTCTATTTTTAAACTCTTTAAGTTCCATATAGTCAGTTTCTTGTTTCCAACCCTTAAGCTTAGTATTTTCAAAATCGAGTATTACTTTAAGATGTTTCATCCTCTCATGGTTCCAGAGTGAAGATAAATCGCTGTTTTCGAGTTTATTTACTTGGTTAAGTACATATTGTTCGAAGGCATCTTTAAATTTTTGTATGTTGCTTTCTTCGACTCCTAGATTCCAATTTTCATTCTCAAAAAGATTAGTGTATCGGCTTTCTCGATTAATAAGGAATAATGCCGGCCTTATTTTAATTGTCCCGAGGCCTAGCGGTTTCCCCATACCTATTTTATGGTAACAGTTCTCAGGCAAATCAATTGCAAAGAGTATGGCCCCTATTTCTTCTTGAGATAAATTCTCAAATCTAATCCTATATTTAAATTTTATTCCGGGTTTAATTGGCTTTATTTTAGTTAATATTCTTTTATTCTTTGCTTTCTCTTCATCGTTGCCTTCATACTCCCAACCTAAACCATCTTTATGCCAGTAAAGCTTGTACCCTCGTATTTTCGCCTCTTTAGTATTCCAATGGTTTAAATTTTTTACAGTAACATCTGAAGGTTGTTCTAGATAGTGTTGGAACGTTGTAGGCTTAGGACTGGAAAGTATTTTTGGCGTAAGGGGCTCGTCAGAGACAAAAATATCATTTTGACCAGGCATTAAGGTAGCATCTTCGAAAAATACTCGTGAAGCAAAGCTTTGTTTCTCTGATATCTTTCCAAAGATTGATTCAGGTATATCTATTAGTTCTTTTCGTTTGAGATTTTCCGGAATATGATCGCCAATAGTATATTTATAAGAGGATTTTCTTGTGTTTCTATCATAAGATGACATATTGTTCTGATATTCTAGTCTTAAATTTGATTTGTCAGCAAGTCCGCGATAAAACAAGCGCTTATCTTCATAGAATCCAAACTTCCCCCAACTCATTATCTCAACCATGGTTCTTATCATACCTCTTAAGCTGCTTCCCGGAATTCGAGCAATACCTCCAGGCGAGAAAAAATCAGGATTATCTTCGTTACTTTCCTCTTTTTTTATTATCTCTTCAGTTGTATATGTATCTCTTATATATATGGGTGTTATGCTCTCAAGTTGACATTCTATATAACCGTTAAATCTTTTTAAACCAGCATGCTCGCTGTGATAACAATCAAAATCAGGTATTGGCTGTCCTTCGATCACAGTATCATTTAATGGTATGAAATTATATGGGGCATGGGCTTTTGAAGGTTGCGCAGCTTTATTACTAGCCTGCTTTGTAGTTTTGTTAGTATAATGTTTTTTATTTATTTTTTGGGAAACCGGATCACTGTTACTTGCTTTTGAGAATATAACCTTTTCATCAATCGTAATATTTGTAATTGCTCCACTGTTTCGTTCTATACTGCATTCTATGTTATTTAAAGATACATTCAATTTTGCTCCGGGTGGTATTGACATAGTTTTGCCATCTTCAAACTGAACTTCTCCTATGAGTTTGCCTTTTTTGCTTTTTCTTATGTTAATTAGCTTTGCCTTTTCCATTATTATTTTCCCCCTTCACAAAAGCTCACGAAACGGCAGTCAGTATATCCAGCCTGTCCAATTTCATTATAGCCAACATAATTTCGTGTTCTTATCGCCAGCCTCTTACTGCTAGAATATTCCGGTTTATATAGGTATGGAATGTAAATTTCTGTTCCTCTCGCTTCCTTCAGCACAGTCCATTCATTATTAATGCTTTTTGGGTTTCCCCAGAGCACTTGATCGACTTCTACGAAGTACTGAATATTATCGCCTTCATTATCCAGTCTCATTCTGCCTTCAAATTTATATTCATCCCGTCGCCACAACAAAAGTTCTTTCTCTTCATTAAATACTCGCATTTTTACTATAAACTTCGGATCAAATACTTCATCATTATAAAATTTCAAATTTTTTTCATTTATTTTTCCTATTAAAACTTTGTAATCCAGATAAACAACTGCGTAACTTTTTTCTTTAAAGTTTTCATTTATGTTTTTTTGCAGATCTTGCCAGCTTGCAATATTTAATTCCATGGGCTTTGAGGTGCTTTTAATATTAGCTAGTTTTAATCCGTTCATACTCCTGCCCTCCCGGATTTGCATTTTTCCACAAAAGCACTTACCAAATTTTCGAGTTCATCTTTACCGCAATTAACTCGCAACTTATCTCCTCTTTGTTCTATAATATAATGATTTCCATTAAAGTAAATTTCTGCTGATTGTCCTTCGAAGGTACCTCTACCTATATTTTTCTCGCCACCTGCAGCAAGGTCGCCCGTCCACAAATCCTTTAAAAGCAACATCACAAGGCCCGCTTCCCAGTTTTTGCAGTCATTTATTTCAATATTTATTGTAACCTTGGCATTATCCTTTCCGCTCCAGACAGGAGTTGAATCAAAAAGTGCTGTTTTGATAACGCCTCCAGTAAATCTGTCAATTTTTGTTCTAAACTGTGTCTCTTTTACGGAATTTTGAATATATGCTTCATCTAAAATTAACCGACTCTTTATTTTTTTGTTCTTATCTGAAGCTTCATCTGATGCCCAGCCAAAAAGTTCTTTTACCAGCTCATCGCTTTGCCCTTCTAATGTATTAATTATCTTAACTGCCCTTGCTCTAAGCGCGCCTTTCAACGATGTCCCAGGGAGAATATCTTTTCCTGCCGAAATTATGTGAATAGAATCAGGCTCTTTTGGCATTCCAGTATATGCTTTGACTATAAGTGAATTTCTTATATTAAAAGTAGCTTTTAATGAAAATTTATTTTTTTTAGGTAAGAATATCTCATTTAAATCCAAGGTGATTAATTGTTCCTCTGTACTTTCACCTTTCAGCCACAGTATAACATCTTTGGTTTTATTAGTACCTTGTGTAAAATCATATTCATAAACTTTGCATTCCGACAGTCGACATCTTCCAAACCCTTTTGTAGTCATTGACCCTAGGGATATTTGACCATTTTCTAACGCACTTATTAATGTTGAAATAATTTTTAAAAACATTTCTTTAGAAAAGCATTCTCTAAGCACAACCTCAGCATTAAAACCGAACTCTGCCCCCGGTTCAACAACTTCATAATCAAACTTTTTCTCATCTTCGGCGATTCCTCGCTTGTTGTCAATCTTAATCCCATCTCTGACAACAATATTGGGCTTATTTAAAGCATATAAATCTTCCAAGATAAAAGAACTTTGATATGTATCTTTATCATCCTGATTTTTGCTCGAACCCCAAAAATATTCTATCTGTGTCTTGTCAGTGCCTTGGATAGTAAGATTGTTAAAAAAATAATGTCTGAGAACACCGCGCATAGATGATGCAGGTATGTACGGGATGCCGTTATCATCTTTTTGAACAGAGATATCTATATAGCCTTTTTCACCTGTTCCTATTAAAAGTGGAGATTCTAGGTCAAGCTTTCCCCTAATCAAAAATCGCCCGGTTACTTTTGCGTTATCCATCAAAGCACCTCCTTCTTTGCAACTTTCTGTCTTTGCCGCATACGTCTAAAAAATACTCCAAAATATATTTTCCAAAGTTCCAGTAATAATTCTTTTTCGTCCTTGACATTATATTCAGATATCTTTGTCAACTTTAGATAATCCGCTTTTGTAATGTCATTATAAATACTTTCTATTATTTTAGTTGTATCAAAATTCTTTATATACTCATACAAATTACACCTTTTAGTCTTGTTCCTACAATCCTCAAGTTGACTCTTTGCATTATTCCTTAATTCATCTATAGATTTTTTAAATTCTTCTTCTTTTTGGCATTTACTAAGTATCAGCCCTAATTTTCCGAGAAGACTATTGCTCGGCAAACAACTGAATCCAGCAGCATCTTCATAAGCTTTACGCTCAAATTCCTCTTTAAACATGTTCTGTATAACATTTTCAAAAATCTGTTTAGCTCCTTGAGGAACCTTACTTTCTGGTTTATTTTGATTTGGTTTTATAGTTTTTTTATAGTATTCTTCGGCAGTAGCCATATTCAGCTTAATTCTGCCAAATCCCTCATTCCTTCTCTCTCCTATTCCGTCGTTTGCCATCTTTTCAAAGCCATTTTTTATGTTTTCAAAAGGTAAGTTATTTTTAAATACCAGTTTGACTGTGGAGCCAGCTGAGATTGCAGTTTCTATAGGCCGCTTCATCTTCCAAACTGAAATATAGTTTTCTATAGAAGTTGTTCTCATTACACAGTTTTCTATCTCAAATGAATCCTTGCCCCAAATATTTTCAAGATAACATTTTAAATTAGGTAAAGAGGGATCGGGAAACCCATTTTCGTTGACTAATATGCATGGCGATATAAAGGTCAGTAAAATATAATCCTCGTCCTCTAAGTCTTCATCAGTTAATGCATCTATATCTTCATTAATAATTTTGGAAAGACTTATCTCAACTTCTCCATATTCAGTGTTTCTTGATTTTCCTAACCTGCCAATGATTTTCTCGCCAAAAGTTTTTCTAAATTCTCTTAAGGTTGTTGAATCGCCATAAATTTCTCCTTTAAATATTTGCCCTGGCATAAGGGCTTCGTAGTTAAACATAGCTTCATCTTTCGTATGTCCTCTTAGCCTGTCTCTCATGTGATGAAAGTTTATTTTTTTTGCTAGTTCGCCTGTCTTTATTGTACTTCTTTCGATATAAGAATAAGGTGATATAAATACAGTTTGCTCATCTTCTGTATTAAGCAAAATATTTAATATTCTTTCACCTTTTTTCTGTTTTTTAATACATAACGGAGTAGGCAACATATCTATTTCATCATAATCATCTTTTTCGCTTATATAAGCGTTGGTAAATACTAAATCGCCCTTTAAAAACCACTTATAAAAGTTAGTATTATTATGTGCATATTCAAGATGCTCCTGAGAAATATATTTTGCTGCGAATAAACCAATTAAAGAGCTGGCAGGTATATAGTCAAATGTTTCTGTTAAGTTGTTGTCCGGCACGTCAGCGCTTAATATTATAGGGGATAGAAGATTTATTGTTATTTTTAAATAAGCCATCTATATCGCCTCTCTTTCTATCTGCTCTATACAGCTCTGTGATAAATCCTCATTTCCCTTCTTAAATCTGCATACAATTTTCCCATAGCCTCTATTGCGCATAGTGCCTATATATCGAAGGTTTAGGCAGGCAAGAGCAAGTAGATCAACGGCTTCCTTATCTTCTTCTTTTATGTTAACAGCACCTTCAAATTCTATCCCTCGCTTTAAAACTCTGAACGTTCTCAAGCTTTTATCATCTGCTATCCCTTCATTATTAATTGACGTCTGCTGTTTTATGCTTGTAAATGAATTAACTATTATTTCAGGAGATACTGCACTATTACATTCCTGTAAAGCCCACTTGCACCAATCGTATACATCTTTATAATTTGGTAAATATAAATTATTAAAAACTATACCGGCGCCAGTGGCATCGCCTGAACAGCCAAAAACCTTATCAATTATTTGACTTTCAAATTTTTTAATACCTGCACATTCCATCATTTCCAATACTTCTTTTGCACTTTCTCTAAGACAACCCTTTAAGCGGCGCGCCGGTAAATATGGCAATCCAACATTATCAAAAACAATATCCGCATCAATAACCGATCCCCATCCTTCACCTGCTCCCAGCATGCAGTTTGACTCAAGTTTTATAGTTATCTTATATTCACTCATTTTACTTCACCTGCCTTGTTTCAGCTAGAAAATACTCCGGAATCAAATCCATTAATTCGATCATATCAAAATATGGTGTAAAGCCATCTTGCCATACATTTATATTATAAGTTTTGCTTGTTTCTTTAAATCCATATAATTTTCTACCTTTAAATCTTGCTTCATCTATGAATTGTTGAGATGCAGATTTCCCTAATGTTAAATACTCACGAAACTCTTTAACTTTTGAACGTGGCCATTCTTCTTTATTCTTAAAGGTTTTTATGCCACGCTTTAAGTGGAATATGTTTTTCTCATTGCTTATATCACTGCTTGCTACCAAATATGGCCCAAAATGCAGTTGACCACTTGATGTTGTGTATTTATTTTTACGTATTCCCTCTAAAGTTCCCGAAAAGCCTCCATATGATATGTGAAAATCAAGCCAAGATGTGCCTTTATTCTCTCTAGCCTCACGCTTTGCGCTCTGACATAGTTCTTCTGTCAAATTATATCCTCTAAAAAATGGATACTTTGTTTTAATTATTGCGACACCGGCACAAGCTGACAGCTTATTCTCGTTATACAACGTCTTATCTGACATTAATTCCAGATACTTTTGTGCAAAAGGAATCCCTAAGCGCCCATCTGTAATAAAAGTAATATCGTCTCCTTCTCTCAGAATAGGCCTAAATGGTATTATGTACTTACCGTTTTCTAGCTGTATATTAAATCCGCTTTCATCTGATAATAATAAATCCATTTGTTCAAAAATATAATTTAAAAATTCCTCGTAAACAGATTGCATAATATCCTTTAATCTCTTGGAAAGTTTCCTTATGGCAACAAGATTTTCGCAGGACTTAAAATGCTCTGCCATTGAATTGCCGTCTATATGAACAATGGCGATATGGTTTTGTCCTTTAGTTTGTCCGAGCTTTTCTATGTTAGTTGTAAGAGAAAATTTTCCATTTGAGATTCTCTCTACCTCAACTTTGGCATCATCTATATCGATATGTTTATACTTTACGTATGAAGCTGAGGATATATATGCTCCCTTTTCATCATTGGTGCCGGGCTTATAAACTTCTGCCGAAAGTCCCGAATATGGACAATCTGCCGTAATCCCATGTTTTGGCAAAAATGTCTGAGGAAAATACTTGCTTTTATTAATCTCAAGTTGTTTAAATAAATTTTTCATTTCATTTTGGAAATTATCTATATTAAATTCAGAGATAGCAAAAGCTACGTTTAAACTTGGAGCTTCGAGAAGAAGGCTTCTTGTCCACTCACTGATAAACTCTTTTGCCGTTGCCTCATTATTGAAAAATAGCAGGGCATTACCACCGCCTATATATCCTACTTCAAAATCCGTATTTGAATTTTTAATTGCAATAGTTTCAGGCTGTTTCTCCCACTCGTCTAAACTCACACCATGTTCTAACGTTTTTTCCAGAGTATTTGCTAAACTTTCTTTATAGATGTTGGCAATTATGCTAGATGCCCCTATATTTTCTTTTAATCTATTGCTTGAATATACATATTTTTGTATAGATACAGTATCAGCTAATATTGCAGTTACTTTGCTCATAAATCAGCCCCCCATATATGCTCATAAATCTTCTCCCAAAGCTTTTCAGGAGTTAAATCCTTTAAACCTAATACCATAAATTCATGTGTCCTAGAACCTGATGTATCTTTTAGGTCTTCATAAAAATCTTCTATAGATCTTGATTCTTTATCCTCAAGGCATGCAATTAATATAGATTTTGCCTCCTCCCCTCCCATTTGCCTTGCTCTATGTATGATTTCAAATCCTTTATTTTTGCATGTCGAGTCATCTGAGGCGGTTGTACAAGAAATACCGCAGACTTGATAGCCATTTAGCAATATTACATCGATCTCAAAATGTTTCTTCTCAGTATTTTTCTTTTTTATTTCATAATTATTATCAATAATTAGTTGGCCTTTTTTATATAGTTCATTGAGCTTCTCATTTTGTTTGATTTTTTGGCATATCACATTATAAACATAAACCTCCAACCATTTTCCGTCTAGAAAATTTTCTACGCTATCTCCCACTCTCTCTTTATATTCTTTATTTGTTGTTGATTTATCAGGCACCCATATATCTCCATTTTCATCTAATATGGAGTTTTCTTTTGGAATGCTCTTTAGCAATTCAAGAATGATTTCATCAGTCATTTTATCTTTGAAATTCTGTTTAAATCTTTTTACATCTTCATCACTGTAGATATTATTATGTGTCAAAAAACGATTCTTCTTTTTTATACAATTGCTTCCTTCATAAAAAAACTCTCTTATTGTGCTTTTCTTCCAGGAGAGGTATTCATTTAGTTTGCCAAGCCTTATAATTTCTTCAAACTTTTTAACAGTATCAGGATATGAAGGATTATTTTGACCGCCTTTTTTCTCATAACCATGAAGTTCGAAGAGACTTTCAACAGATATACCTATTTCATACCTTAAATCTTTTGTTACATGTGCTGAGCTTTGATCTCCTTTTAGTTTAAAATCCCTGCCATCTAAGTAGGAAAATGTACATCGTTTGCCAAAATTTTCTAGAAAATATTTATAAGTTTGGACTGCCATAGATTTAGTGCCGCCGGTATAATTTAGGTGAAAAATATTAGGCGATGATACCTCGATTTTCATATTTCTCTGTAACTCATCTAATATCGTAGAAGCAGATCCCACATCGCTAAGCGGCATATGCTTAAATTTAAGATCCGGCTTATTACTTAAGAATTCTTTTTTGATTACTGAAGTGATATTTTCGGCCAATTCTTCGGTTCCTGCTTGTACATTTGTCTCTTCCGAGTATATAAGCCAAATCCGCTTTAATTTTTCATTATGTTTTAAAAAATACTTTATTACTATATAATTTGGCAAAGGATTTGTTCCAACCAAAAGCACTAGATCAGTAAAACTAGTAAAAATATCCAATTATCTCACCTCTTATTATTAAAATTTTTTTGATATTTAAGAAATATTTCGACTAACTTACCTAAAAATCCTGCCTAAAAGTGATTTTTTTCTCTAATTCTTTAAATGCTAGATATAAATCAAAAGAAATGCGCCCTAAGGCTCTAGATAAGCAGGCTGGCGACCAAAGGCAATAATGAGTAATAAGCGGGAGACCAATGGTCTCCCCTACTTGACTGCAATATATGAATTACAAACCTTTTTTTGCCGGTACCCCATCTTTTTTCTACACTGCAGGCTTCTCTCCCATATAGGAATTGCAAACATGTAGAGGCGGTCATCGACCGCCTCTACACATTAACACATATTTTTTTAATGCACATCCATCCATAGAAAACCATAAACCAAATATATATATTACATACGGTGTTATTTCAAGCCTTTATAGGTATGTTAACAACTTGCTTGAGGATATGCGATGCCTTAAAAAAGAATATTTGTTTCAATCCCTTATAGGTAGGCTATAAACCTGTTCTACCACCAACACCCTGAAAATCATACCAAAGTTTCAATTCCTTATAGGTAGGCTATAAACAATTCATACCGGCGGAAGGAGCGGCGGCTGATGATAGTTTCAATTCCTTATAGGTAGGCTATAAACGGCCCAGCTCGTTAATAAGCTGGATAACCATGATGAGTTTCAATTCCTTATAGGTAGGCTATAAACGAGGTTTCAAATGGTGGAGGTAAAGACCGATTGGACGTTTCAATTCCTTATAGGTAGGCTATAAACGAGAGGGAGACAGCGAAACAAAGACAACGGAGAGAAGAGTTTCAATTCCTTATAGGTAGGCTATAAACTCTTCAAAGTCTAATCCATCCTCTTCTGCATAAAATGGTTTCAATTCCTTATAGGTAGGCTATAAACCTCTTGACGTTAGGATAATAAAAGGCCCCATAATTACGTTTCAATTCCTTATAGGTAGGCTATAAACTTAGTAGATCATTAAAAAGTTTATTTAACTGCATTGGTGTTTCAATTCCTTATAGGTAGGCTATAAACGTTAAGAAGGCTTCTATCTAAGTATGGGTTTCTATCTACGTTTCAATTCCTTATAGGTAGGCTATAAACCACACTGGAATTGAAAAAGGTGTTGAAGAAGCAATGTTTCAATTCCTTATAGGTAGGCTATAAACACAAAACTGGTTTATGGCAAAAAGGATACGGAACAGAGTTTCAATTCCTTATAGGTAGGCTATAAACAAAGTAAACAGCACAATCACATTTAGCGGCTCAGCACGTTTCAATTCCTTATAGGTAGGCTATAAACTACGCCAAGAGGATAGCCCGTAGATTTGCTGAAAGAGAGTTTCAATTCCTTATAGGTAGGCTATAAACCCACTATGACATCAGTATCTTTGACTTTTATATCGTTGTTTCAATTCCTTATAGGTAGGCTATAAACTTCATCGATTGCTGAAATTGATTTTGTTCCTGGTGAGTTTCAATTCCTTATAGGTAGGCTATAAACTTCGCATTTATAAACAATTCCTTACCTGTATTTTCCCGTTTCAATTCCTTATAGGTAGGCTATAAATACTTGAAGTGTCTATGATGCATAAAAAAAAGAAAATAGTTTCAATTCCTTATAGGTAGGCTATAAACCCGTAATTTGGGGTAAAAAATAAAGAAAGAGCGAGAAAAATAATTTGTTCAATTTTCTATTAATAATTTCTGCATTAAATCGAAAAGTCCTTCTTTTCCAGTAATATTCTTTATTTGGGGGTAATTTTGGGTTGTCGTCGATCTCCAGGGGTTTTTGCGCTATCGGAGGTCGACGACATTAATTGCGTAAAAGCATGTTGCATGTCAAATTATATATGCTGCCCTGGTCGGAGATGGTTGACGATTTTTATTTGATTTTTTAGGTTATACTACCTTTTGTTCACTGGCTTGTTTGTAGCGATTTATGGCATTTTCAACTATTTTAAGGATAAGGCCTTCATAGCTAGATTGCAGGCACTGGCCATTTTGGTGATATCGCTATAGCCTTTTTGCAGGCCTGGTAATGAATTAACCTCAAGGACATATGGAGTATCGTCTTTTACTCTTACGTCAACTCTGGCATAATCTCTTAAGCTTAGAGCATTGTAGGCTTTTTTTGCAGTGTTTTCTATTTTAGTTTTGAGCTTATTGTCCAGCGGTGCAGGACATCGAAAAATAGTCTTATCCGCATAATTCGCTTTGACTTCAAAACTATAAAACTTAGCTAAGTCATCGGGAAGAGCTTCGAAGCTTATTTCGAGTATAGGCAGTACTTTCAAGTTATTGCCATTACCTAATATGCCAACGGTAAACTCGCGCCCCTTGATATATTCCGTTACCATAATCGGCGGATTATATAATCTTAGTTCTTGCTGAACCTTTCTTTTTAGCGAACGAAAATCATAAACTAAACTGTCTTGATGAATGCCTCTCCCTGAACCTTCGTCACAAGGTTTTACGAGGACAGGAAATTTGATTTCTTTATTTCTGAGCTGCATTAGGTCATCCTTATCGTAGATAGAAATAAACTCCGGAGTTGTGACGCCAGAGCCTTTAAATACTTTACAAGCATAATTTTTATTGATAGCAAGGGTATGCCCTAGTATGGATGAGCCAGTATAAGGAATGCCTGAAAATTCGAGAATAGCCGGGATTTGTGCCTGTCTTGTTTCTCCTCTAATGCCATTACAAAGATTAAATACTAGGCTTACATTTTCATTTTGCAATTTGGATATAATGTCACTGTCAGCTTTTACTAATGAACATTCAAATCGTTTTGAAAGCACTTCTTTTAGATTTTTGACAGTTTTGCGCTTTTGCAGATCCTCATTTAGACCTTCTTCTCCGGGAAGATAAGAAACTCGCGGTTCGTCTATTAATATAGCAATTTTCATTAAACATACTACCTCCTGATTGTTAAAAAATATAAAAGCAGTACCATAGGTATCTGTAAGCCTAAGTACTGCTTGAAAATTTTCTTATTAAAAACCTATGAATAGCGACTCACGCATTTTATTATATCATATTTTTTACAGTTTTTCTACTATTGCAATAAAATAAACTCCTACTAATTTGAATAGCATAACAATATAGGTTATAATTTTGTTCAGAGTTAAGTGCTCCTATTTGTAAAAATAAACCAAATGGAGGTTTATGCTTATGAAGAAATTAATATCTATGCTGATTATCACAAGCATCTTAATTACCCTCATGCCTCTTGGCGTTTTGGCGGATCAGGCTGATGTGGTAATCTTTGGTGCTGATATTACTCAATCTCAGCGCCAAGAAATGCTCAAAATCTTCAACGCCAATGAAAATGATGTAATGATATTAACCGTTACTAATGATGAGGAGCGGGAATACTTAGAGGGGCTGGTACCGGAACAGCAGATTGGTACACGGGCTATCTCCTCCGCTTATGTCAAACTTGCTCCTAAAAATTCTGGTATAAAAGTCGAAACTTATAATATAACTTGGGTCACAAAAGAAATGTATGCAAATGCTATGGTTACTGCCGGTATTGAAGATGCTGAAGTTATCGCAGCAGCACCATTTAAGGTATCAGGCACTGCAGCTCTCACTGGTATTATGAAGGCATTTGAAAAGGCGAGTGGCAAAAAGCTGAACCAGGAAGCAAGAAAACAGCCAGCGAGGAATTAGTATTAACAGGGGATCTCGGCGAAGAGATAGGAAAAGATAAAGCCGCAAAACTTGTACAAGATGTTAAAAAGCAAGTTGTAAAACAAAAAATCAAAAACCCTGAAGATATACGCAATGTGATTAAAAAAATAGCTGCAGAACTTGACATAGAACTTACAGAAGAACAAATCAATCAAATCATGGATTTGATGAAAAGAATCAGCAAGCTGGACCTTGATATAAATAAAATAAGCAAACAATTAGATAAAATAAGTTCTACACTGGGCGATGTGAAAAAAACCGTAGAAGAAAACAAAGGGCTTATTCAGAAGATTTTAGATGCAATAAATCATTTCTTACGTTGGCTTCAAAGTGTGTTTAGCTCTTAAGCTTAAAATAAGATGAGCACGGCAGCCACATTTCTACATCGCAATACTTTTATGAGTAATGCAAAAAGCCCGAACTCCTTGAAATATTAGGGGTTCAGGCTTTTTTATTTGTTTAAACTTCAATGCCAAGGAGCGGGGCATGCTGCTGGGCGCCGTAGACATCGCTTTCTCCTACCGCGCCTGCCACAAGGGGCCTTTTTATTGTGATTTTTATTGCTTTTGCCGGATCGAAGTTTATTATCGATATTATGTCTTCTTCGGGTATTTGGTAAAGGCTGCTGATAAGTTTTTTGTTTATGATGTTTTTCTGCTTTACATTCTCGTATGAGTCAAAGTCTTTAAAGATTATATCCATTGTAAGTTCATATGGACCTGAGTTTTTACTCCTTATAACTTCGGCTACTTCTGTAATCGGAATGCCCATTTTATTCACTTCCTTTTATTGTTTTGACGGTAATGGGAAAGTATTCCTTTGGATCCTCTACTGCCAGCAGGTGATAAATGCTAAATTCATACACTTCTCCCGCCTCTATGTCAGATGGCGAGTAGCGAAGGGCTAGATTGCCCGCGGTAGCTATTCTGCCGGGGTAGCCGTAGTGCAGGAGGCTTGAACGAGTAAAGCTGCAAATTGTGTTGGCCATTTCCTGGGTTTTGGCTACTACTTCGATTATGATGCCAATCTCATGTGAGGGTTTATCCTTTAACGGCTCAAGTTTGCCCATTACCCCGTCTTTTCCGTATAGTGCAAACAGTATCTGGTAATCATCGCTTTTTATATTTGAAAAATTATTTTTTGCCATATCTTTGACTGCTTCCAAAATATCATCAATTTGATTTATCATTATGGGATCTCTTGTCCCTGCAATAGAAATCGTGCGATAGCCGGTTTTTTTGGCGCCTTCAAGTTTTATGGTGTATTCTTCAGATGGTATGAATTTACTGCCGCTGACCTTTACACGCCTTTCATCTATCTGAGTAAACTCTGTTTCTTCCAGATTGATTATCCCTCCCGGTCCATGCAATCTGTATGGATCGTCTTTTTCATAGAGGGTGTGTGCTGCTATGGATGTGACGGTGCACTTTCTCTTTGGGTTTAAGGCTTCTAAGATAAAGCAGTCATGCCTTAATGTGCCCATCATGCAGTCGCTGCCGCTTCCGGGGGTTGCGGCTATGCTGGCGCATTCAAGTATTTTACCCATATGAAGTGCAAGCCCTTTCGGAAATCCTGCTTTAATGCAGGGTGCGGCAAAGGCGGTAGGGTCAAATGCGCGTCCTGCCAAAACCAAGTCTACATCATTTTCTAATGCATCTATGATGGGCTCTACTCCCATCTGAGCCACTATCCGCGTCGTCTCTTCTATGTCCTCTCGGCTAAGTTCTCCTGCCGGAGCAAGCGGCTCGATTTTTCCTTCCTCATATTTTTTTAAAATCTCTTCCTTAGGTATCTGTGCCTCTATGACTGCGACTTTAAGTTCCAGATTTTCTTCTCTTGCTATTTCTTTTATAATATCTTCAGTCCAGTATAGGTGCTCATTTGCTCCTGAGCCTCCGGCTGTACCCACTAGCACAGGTATTTTAAGTTTTTTTCCGGCTTTTAGCATAAGCTTTAAATCCCTTTTTACTGCCTGCCGGTCGGTAAAGGATACTCCCGCCCCAAGGTAGTATGGGCCGGGGTCGGTAGAACCTGCGTCCACCGCTATAAAATCCGGATGTTGCTCAAGCCCTCTTTGAAAGGACTCTTCCGGAAATCCGTAGCCAAGTATGGCAGTTGGCGAAAGAACTTTCAACTCTTCCAATCAGAAGACCTCCTATTTTGTATTTTTAGTTGTTTTTAGATTTTAAAAGAGCAAGTACTCTGTTCATCTCGTTATATACAATCATCATACCTTCATCCACTCCCATGCCGGGCTTTGCAAGTATCTGGCAGGGTCTTGTGGCAAGGGCGATATCCGTGCATATCTGAGCCGAGCGGTCGGTTTCATTGCATGTGCCGCCCTGGTATGCGCCTATTTTATGCTCCTTGCAGTAGAGCACCGCCTCAATGGTATTGTTTATGCCGCCCAAATCTGGCGTTTTTACCTGAATCATGTCTGCAGCACCCTCATCCACAAATTCCTTGATGTCTTCTAAAGTATTGCACCATTCATCGGCTACAATTTCAACCTTGATATTTCGCTTTTTAAGGCTCTCCCTAAGCAGCTTTAATTGCTTTAACTGCTCATATTTACTGCCTGCATCTATAGGGCCTTCAATTCTTAGCATAAATGGCGATGCCGCTTTCTCAAGTTTTTCAAAATAATCCGTTATGGCGCAAATATCACCGTCAAATGCCTCGCCGATTGTTCCGTAAACATCTATGTGAAATATGGCTTATAGTCGTCGCCTGCTATTTGGTAAATTCTTTGTTTTAGCCAGTTAATATATTCTATAAGCTTTTCACCCTGCTTGCCGAGTTTTGAAACATTGTTTATAAGGGCATGCGGAAGAACATCCACCCGCTTTATTATCATCTTATCTGCATTTGTATAGCGGTCATCGCCGCTTTGGGCGAAAATGGGAACTGGTATGAGTTCTAATTCAAGGCCGTATTCTTCTGCTACCACTTCTGTGCGCGTTGTATTTTTCGCCTTAGCAACTGCATCCAGGATTGCTTGGGTGATTCCATAGCGCAAAGCTGTGTGAAGGCTTTTGCCGTCGATTTTGTAGCTGTCTATTTTATCTGCAAGTCTCCTAAAGCTGTCAAGCTCCTCTCCTATCAATATCGGCCTTATTTCATTTTCAATAACCGGTATAAAATCTTCTGCTAAAAACAACGGATCCCGACCGCCGGCTCCCGAGTATTGGACAGCGGCGCAGTCTCCGTAAGCCATCTTGCCGTCATCTGTTATTATCATTACTGAAATAGATTCCCCTGCCTGCCTTACATCTGTAAATCCTTTTGTTTTTGGTGTGCCTTTGTAAATAAACCCATCCTCTTTTGCATCGCTTTTAATTGCCGCCTGATCGTCGAAATAAAAGCCGGCAAGACCTTTAGATGCTATAACTTCCTTAATTTTACTCATTGCCTTGTCTCCTTCATGCAATTTTAGAATCCATTCTTCCTACAAGCATTCCCTGTCCTATTGCGTATATATCGTCTATGACCATTTGAAAGCTTACTTCTCTGTTTTCTGCCTTGGCCCTTTCAGCTAATTTTCTTCTGTGGAATTCTTTTATTTTATCATCAAAGGGAATTGAGCCGAAATTCAAAAACCTGACCGCTCCGCTGTTGTCCCGGGCAGGCAAGATTTTTCCGGCATTAAACTGGCTGGGCGCAAAGGGAACATCAAGTACCCCTGCTTCAAAGGCTCTTACTGCACCTTTTGCCCAATCTCCTTCTCCAAGTTCATACACCTTGGATAAAATCTGCCGTGTTTCTCTTTTTATAATCTCTTTTTCTTTTTCAAGTTCCTGGCTGGAAATCATCCTCTGGTCTTTTAGCATGTTGATTACCTGTCTTGTAGCTCTTAAGCCTTCGGCATTCGCCTCTTTTGTGGGCACGCCAAATGCTTCATGAGGTGTTTTTACAATAACCTTAGTAGCCTTGCTCAACGCTGCAGTGGCAGCTCCCCAAGATATAACTCCGAAGGCTTGAGCTTCATCCTGCGGGAATCCGCCCATCCATTGATGAAAAGCCGTAGTCAGCATAACATCATAATCTTTTAGATATTCCGCTGACAGCTCTTTTAATGTCTCAACAGCTGCAACATCCTGGATTAAATTGCCGCACTGGCCGTATCCGAGGGTAATATTTCGAACACCCTGCTCTGCAGCAAGGAGTCCCTCAATGATTCCTATGCTGTGAGATATACAAGGAGGAACCAGCGTTCCGGTCAGCGGGCCGAAGGGTTCTCTGTTTAAAGAAATCCCGTTTTCTTCGTAAATGCCTACAAGCCTATCCACATACTGCCAATAATAAATCGATTGTTCAATAGAGATTTTCTTGGCATATGGCACGTTATAGGATATACCGCCGCCTTCAAAGTCTGTAAAACCTCCTGCCAGTGTAATTTCAGCTAGCAGCCGAGCATCAGGAGTTCCGTGTCTTACCTGAACAGGACAGTCTACAGATTCAATTACTTTTCTGCATTTTTTTACGCCGTAATTTACTGCGGGAAAACCGTTCAGCAGCGACCGCCCTGCTTTTTCGCTTTCTTTAATGCCTTTTTCGGCTTCTTCATACCTGTTTTGCCTAGTGTAGCTGTCTATTGTGGTAGGCAGCACATCTGCCTTTCCTTTCTGCCTGAGGAATTTCAAAAGTTCTATATGTTCATCAAGCAGGGCTACACCGGCCCGAGGTTGTATCAGTGTATTATTTTTAGTGGCAGCCTCCCGCAGCTTATTTGTCATAATTTGATTTTTGGGAAGGTTTTGGTGATACCTTACTGCTTCCTCAAAATCTACTTCCTTTCCCGTGGGCCACTGATTTAAAACCTCCTGCCTCATTTCACTAAATTTTTTCATATCCCATTTTTTATTTTGAACTTCCATAGTACATGCCTCCTTAAAATTAAAGCTCTTTAAGATATTTTTTTGCCAAGTTTAAAGCCTTGTCAGGCGCGATTTCACTTAATAACCCTAAAGATGATAAAAGGTATTTTTCATCAAGAAGCATTTTGGGATTTTCCGGTGCCAGCACTTCCGGCCGGCTGCTGTCGTATAGGCCATGTCTTAATATTTCCTTTGGATTTTCGCTGTATATGAGGACTCCGCCGGTTGCTATCATAAAATCAAGCTTTGTAAGGTCTTTCCCATGCTGAACATATGCCGCACCGAATGGGCTATAGACTGTTTCGATTCTTCCTACATGTCTTTTGACTGCAAGGTCTGTTGCAGCTTTTGCGATTCCGCAATCTATTTGTTTGTCCGTTTCATTACAAGGCACATAATCTGTATCAATGCTTATTTTTTTGACATACTCTTGCAAGGTTTTTTCATCCATACCGCAGGGAAGGTAATTTTTCAACATATTCTTGATGCCGACTTCTTCGACCAGTGCCAAGGCGCTGTAGCGCATCCCGAGGTCCCCTTCCACGGTCCTTTTTATAAAAGGTTCTTCAAGACCTCTTAACGTCACCCCTGCCTTTGTCGGCTCTCCTGTTGCAGCAGAATCCACATCTGTTGTAGCTCCCCCGATATCGACAATCATAACCTCTCCATACCCTGCCTCATTATCGCTCCCCTTGGCAAGAAGCTCAGCCGCCTTCATTACCGCTGAAGGAGTGGGTATGATAGGGCTGTCTACATAATTACTTACTTTTGACAGGCCTTTGGCATAAATAATCTTGCTTAAAAAAACTTCTCTGATAATCTTTTTGGCAGGTTCGATGTTCAGGCATTCAAGTTTAGGCATTACATTTTCGGTAACATAGACTTCTTTAGAGGCTGCACGCAGGGCTTTTTCGGCAGCAGATGCCGCTGTTTTGTTGCCTGCAACGATTATCGGGGCATCAACTTTAAGTTCTGCAAGTTTTTCAGCATTATGTATTATCACATCTTTATTGCCGCCATCGGTGCCGCCTGCAAGCAGAATTATATCCGGCGAGTACCTTGCTATTTGATTCAGCTCATCATCTGTCAGCTCATAGCAAAACACATGTCCTACCTTAGCTCCTGCACCTAGTGCTGCTCGCTTTGCGGCTTCGGTCGTTAGTTCAGGCACAAGGCCCACTGCTACCATCTTAAGACCGCCTGCCGCACTGCTGCATGCAAGTTTGTGTTTTGCCTTTGCAGGATCGATTCCCATTGCTTTGAGTTCTTCGAGGGCCTTATTTATCCCTATATTTACATCTTCAGCTACGGTAGTTGCCGCTTGTGCCCTGGCTTTTAGCTCGACGGTTTCCAAATCTACGGCAGTCACTTTTGTATAGGTGCTTCCAATATCTATAAGTAAGGCTAGTTCCATTCTCACACCTCTTTGTAAACAAAGATTATCTTATTTAATCCCTAAATCATTTTTTAAATCATTAATAGGTATTTCAGGCAGTGTCCCTGGAGGATAAACCCTGTCAAATCCCATGTCTAAAAATTTCTTTTCAGTAGCCGGCCAATCTTGTTTTCCAACCACCAGATTGCCGCCTACATATAGGATCACATCACCTAAGCCTGCTTCAACGCATTTTTCCTTAAAACCTTTGCAGTCAAGCTCTCCATGTCCATATAGCGAAGACACCAAGATGGCATCGGCATCGGTTTCAATGGCGGCATTGATAAAATCTTCCTGTGATGATAAAACTCCGATGTTTACCACATTAAAACCGGCTTCACTAAAGGCTTCATCGAGAATTCTAATACCTACTGAGTGCACATCAGAACCTATAACTCCTAGCACAATCGTTTTTTTATCGTCGTATTTCAATTTATATCACCTCATTAATAATTGTTTAATTGAAGTAACGTATACAGAATATTCCGTATTTTTGAATGCCAGGTTTCCTGTATACAATGACGCAAGAATATTAAATTCAAAATTGTAAATTAGCCTTGCTGCAAGCACAAATTAAAATCTTAATTTGTGTTTTTATTTGGGATATATACGCATACATGAAATACTGTCCTTTTGTATACAGAATACATAATCCCCTTTGTTTTACTATACCACATATTATAAATTTTGTATTATGCTTTTTTTCTAAAAATATTAATATTATCATGTTTCCTGCCGGAAACTCCATTTTCTTACTGCAATCTGCTTTATGCTTGCATTATATAAGTTTTTCGCCGCATTAGCCAAATCAAATAAATAATTCATCTCCGCCCTTTTTTATCCCCATGCTCTGCCTCTCAGAATACTTAGTTGTTCGCAATATATAAAATATGACCGAATCCTCATCTTCATCGATAACTCGCTTTAATTCTAGCTTTAGCTTTTTGAAATTCGCAGCAGAAATTTCCCCTTCCAGCACAGAATTTTGCACCCAGGTTAAATACTTCCGACATATTTTCAGGACCTTCGCCACTCGCTTTTCCCCAACATCATACACCAATATGATAAACATCCATCTCACCCTTTAAGCATTTTGTTTCGGCAGACAACAACTTTGCCATAGCGTGTTACCTGTTTAAGTTTAATATATCAAATTTTCAACGACATAAAAATAAACCCATAAAAAGGGTTTAAATTTATAAAGGAAAAGTGTGCAAATACGGGAAAGCCAAATAATTTACTATTTATTTAAGCATAGAAACAAGAAGATGTGAGCCCTTATAGGTAGGCTAAAAACGCGTCTCTCCGCATCGATTAAGTAATGGAGTTAAATATTTGTTTCAATCCCTTATAGGTAGGCTATAAACCTGGGTCTTAGTGAACTTCTGGCAGATTTTAAATTTAGTTTCAATCCCTTATAGGTAGGCTATAAACCCGTAATTTGGGGTAAAAAATAAAGAAAGAGCGAGAAAAATAATTTGTTCAATTTTCTATTAATAATTTCTACATTAAATCGAAAAGTCCTTCTTTTCCATTTCTATTCTTTATTTGAGTGTGATTTTAGGTTGTCGTCGACCTCCAGGGGTTTTTGCACCATTCCCATCGACAACTTTTTTGTATCGGATTTTATATTAAATGAATCCGTCACCGCTTTCATCTTTAAAACCCGTATCTTCATCATAATAATCATCACATTTGGTTGGAGGCACCCAGTACAAACTAGATTCTATATTTCCTCTCTCTTTAAATTCCACAGGTCTATTTTCTTTTAATCGTGAGACTCTTACTTGAATTATATAATCATGCATTTTAGCCATTATAAGCCTAAGCAAAGCCTTTCTTTGAAACACATTAAGTGTTTTCTCAAATTGGTCTGATTTAAAGTCGGGAAATATTTTAGATAAATCGTAATCAAAACTATCTTTATATCCTAATACTTGTTCATATGCATCTGCTAAATTCGTAGCAGACAGTTCTTTTTCTATAAATACATCGTAAACTTCGCCCGGTGACTCTATAAGCTTAAATTCTTCTAGCTTATCAAAATCCAACTTTAATATTCCATCATTCCAAATTCTCTTTGACGCATCATCTACTCCCTCTTTAAGGATTAAATCGTAATATCTCTTAGTTAAACTAACATAATCAGTTTCTTTTATCTCTTCTTGCGCCGTTAACAGCTCTTTGAGTAAATTTATAGTAACTTCACGAAGCGATAAATCATAAATATAATGGCTATCATTTTCTAGCTGAATAATATATACTGGAGAATAATTGCCTTTTTTCCCTTGTCGATTAACCCTGCCGGCTGTCTGAACAAGAGAATCCAGAGGGGCAAAATCCCTAAATGCCATATCAAAATCTAGATCTACGCCTGCTTCTATAGTTTGAGTTGAAACCAGAATAACCGGCTGCTCACTTTCCAACAAATCTTTAACTTCTTGAATCACATCTCTTCTTTTTAAAGGAATAATATTCGTAGAAAGATAATATACTGGTAATTTAAAACCTCTCAGTGCTAGTTCTTCTTTGATTTTCTTATAAACATCTATACTTCGTTTAATCGTATTGACAACAATTAGGCAAGATTTTGTGTAATCCCATTTATTAAAAAATACATCAAGGAAGTCTTCTGTGTCCAATACATTTTCTAAAAGCGGTACAAATTTAGTCCTAGTCAAACACTTAAAATATTCTTCATGGTTTGGTAAAAGCTCTATGCTCTCAATTTGTTTTGAATTTTTTTCAGTGTATTGCAAAAGCATACTGCCGAATTGAAGAATCTTGGGCTGTGTAGCAGTCATTAAAATAAATCGTGTTCCGTAATATTTCGCAATCATCTGAAGTGAAGCTCCTATTAAAGGCATATATTTTTCAGGGATTGCTTGAATTTCATCCAGAATTACAATGCTTCCGGCAAGTTTATTAATTTTTTTTAACATTTTATTTGTGCTGGAAAACAGAGATTGAAATAATTGGACAAAGGTTGTAAGTATAACATCTGCTTCCCATGACTCAGTTTCTAAAAGAACTCTATCCACCGGTATTGTTTCATCTTTAGATTTAGCCACTCCAAAATCAGATAATCTATGGTGGACAGCTATTTTACACTCTTTCCCCATTACATTTTCATATTCTAACTTATTTTGCTCGATAATATTTATAAACGGGATAGCCGTAATTATCCGTGGAGTATATCCTTCTGTTTCTGCTATTTTTTGCTGGAGGTCAAGAGCACACTGAAGAGATGAGAGGGTTTTCCCTATCCCTGTAGGTGCTGTTATCGTAAAAAACCTTACATTCTTTAATGCGTCATTACTTAAACTCTCAACTACTTCTATCATGCTTTTTCTTGCTTTTTCGCGATTATTAATTAATTCTGTATCTGACTTCTTGCCATGTTTACTAAAAATATAGCTAGTAACGTTTTCCGGTGGAACGGTGGATATTTTTTCACTTTTTATATTTGCCGAGTCTAATTTGTCAGTATCTATTAACATTGAAAACAAATAAATGAGCAGAAAATACCACTTTGGATTACTTATTCGACTATTATTAAACATTAATGGGATTCGTTCAAGAGAGAAAGCATTAGCCTTGAATTTTTCAATATCAATCAGCGCACGAAATTCTTCATCTGACATGTCTTGAGCAAGTCCTAAGTCCTTTATAATTTCATTGCTTTTGTCACTTATATTTTTGCTTATAGGAATTAAGTCCTCCCATATTCCATAATTAAATAATCCTTTGCATTTTAATGATGTATGGTGCAGCCTTATACACGTATAAATAAAAAAAAGTAACGTTTTGTCAGAGTCAAATCGCGATGTTGCTTTGTTGGATAAATACGAGTAAGCAAAGCATGCTGAAATGTGAGCGTGATTTTTCAGAGGACTACTTATTCCTTTTTGTAAGTAATCTTGGAAATAAATGCTATACTTGCCCAAATCATGAAAATATCCCGTCCAATAGCAAATCTCTTCAATCTTTGAGCTATCCAAATCATCAAATACAACACATGGCAATACTCGAGTTTTGGCTAATGTAGCTACTGAAGTTAAATGCTCATTCAAAAATTGTTTTTCTTGTTTTCCTTTATCGTAATGAGCTAAATATTGCATTTTATTTCACCTTTTTAAGGCACTGGAGGATAAACTTTCTCCAGTGCCTTTTTTTATTCTAACCATGTAATAACTTCACCATTATCTAAACTGACAAATGAATCTACTACAGCAGGTATATAGTCGCCATTAACATTTATTAATATTTCTTTTAATCCTTCTTTAGTGATACGCCTCTGCTGGTCAAATTCTAAAGGCACTTCTTCTTTTATCAATTTATACACCTTGTTAGTATTAATCTCATCAACTTTAATTTCTTCTATGTTATGTATGGGTATGGAAGATGATACTAGTTTTTTTGACTTGACAAATTTTTCTTCTGCTTCTAATATTTCTCCCTTTTCTATCCAACCCAAATTAAATGCACTGCCCAGAGCTACACAGGACCATTTGCTTTCATAAAATGGAGAGCAATCATTTATTATACTTTCAACATCGCTCATTATTTTGTTGTCGCAATGGTGAAACCATATTTTATAATCAATATATCCTGACCTGATATCCTGGGGAATTACCAGCTCTGTGGCAGTCTGGCTATGATTTTCTTGAGATCCGTTTAAGTCTTGGACGGATTTAATCATAAGGTAATTTAACTTTTGCATAGTCTTTTTTAAGGGACTGCATGAAGTTATGGTTATTTTGCAATTGTCTAGAGAAAAGTCGTCATAATATCCGTCTCTTTCTAGTCCTAATAGCCCTGCTATAATGCCGCATATCGTGGTTCTTGGAGGCACAAAATATGAAAGAGCTGATGCGTTTGAGTAAAACTTTCTAAAATGAGCCATCTTGCCCTTTAAATGAAATGAAATAACCTTCATGTTTATTCCTCCGTTTTTATAGGAGCCAAAAGATCTATGTTTTCAAATTCAGGTAAATTCATGAAGCTTTCGTTGGGAATAAAAGGATTTACCCAACCTATCACTTTGTCTATATAGCCTTTATTTTTCACATTATTTATAGCATCATTTAATCGGCTAAAGTCTACTTTAATATCGTCTAGACTCCTTATAGCATAAGTTGCATATTCAACATTTAAAAATCTCCTTAAATCGCCCAAGTAGCCGTCAAATTCAGGAGCATAAAGGATCTCTAAGTAAAATATCGGTTCTTGACCTTGCTTGCTGTCTGTTTGATTTGCCATTAGACTTTGACCTAAAGCTTTTCTGAATAATTCTCTATCCTTTTCTGTCATCCCTGTCAGTTTTGCATTATATTTATTTATTGTGCCGTAATGGGCCATTAAAGCATAATAGAGTTTGTATTTTTTCCCAAAGGTCGAGTTATCTTCGTTCATTATAGAAGTGATTGTATTTGACTTAATCAATTCTACTGGATGGAGTGAATAACCCCAGTTCAATTGAACAGGGCCGGTAAAAGTTTTACTTACGCCTTCAACAGCCATGGCGCTGCCGAAAAGGCGTATATCTATAAGTTCTTTTTTGATTATTTCAGTTAGAAAAATATTATTCAATCTTATGAAATCTTTATTTTTCTTTAACTTTTCCTTTTTCTCATTATATTCTTTGTTAGGATTCTCTGTCGTTCCAAATACTTTTTCCCATTGGACTTTTAAGTTTGGATTTTCTTTAAAAAGAAGTTCTATATTTCCCGAATTTTCCAAGAAAGTATCTGTTATGTACTCCAACATTTTGTCCATGGGAACTTTTTGATCTGCAAGTGTGTCAACAAAAATTTTGTAACCTTTGTTTTTTAAAAAATCTCTTACATCTCTTTTTCTCCTAGCATCACTTACTAGTGCTGTCGAAGTTTCGTAATCCATTCTAGGCTTATTTTCCTGGTCTGGATCCCCGTTGGGATTTGACATTGTAGCTTGAAAGCCAAAGAGAAAATCGCTGTTCTGGTTTATCAACATGAAAATCGTCCTTTCCTTAATTAATGTATAATATTTGGCTATTTATCGTCATTGCTCTTCTCATTCTTCTATGCGATCCTCGCTTACTTCTTCCTCATCACCTACTCCGATCTCTGCTTCTTCCTCTTCCTTAGTAAAATCAAGTGCTTTATTGCCTACCATATATGAATATCCAGCCATTATATAAAATACATTAGCCCTATCATCAAGTTTCCAATCGCCGTCAAGAGACCCATAGTAATAGTGAAATCTATTCATAATAGCTTCTGTAAATAACGTCATTTTGTTGTATTGGATTAATTTTTCCACTACATCTTGATATAAGCCATATACTTCTTTCGCATTCATTCCTTGAAATTGTATTTTTTTCAAGATAGGTTTCTTCTTATGTTCCTTTTCCATCTGCGCCATCGCTACTCGATTTACCAAAACTCCTAAATAAAACATGGCTTTGGCATTGTTATTAAAGCCTTGGCGTTTTAAAAATTCTTCTATTCGCCTAATTAACGCATTGACTTCTTTTGAAGGCGTTTCAAAATTATCCATAAAATCATCTTCCTCCTCTTTTTGAAATTTAAATACTTCTCTATCTAACAAATTTAACTCCTGACAAGCTTTAAATAAAACTATATAGCCGAATATTAACCTCTTTATAAAAAAGTCTTCATATCCATTTAAATATCGCGTTAAACCCATATTGTAGTAATTGTTAATAGTCGCTTTTTCTAATTGCTTTATCCCTTTTTCTAACCCTTCTAACGCATAATCAAAAAGAGTTCTGCTGCTAATTTTTTCGCCAGACAAAATGGCTTTATAAAGTGATAAAACTCTCCCTACATCAATCTGCTTACCTTTATCATTTACTTTTACCGGGATGAGTCTGTACACAGAACCTAATGAAAAATTTTTTATATGAGGTTTTAATTCATTTGTTATATTCGCAAAAATTTCCATTATTTTCTCTAACCTTAGCATTGGAACATCTTCGATAGTTTCAAGAACTGTAAGCGAAGTGCCGTCTGTTCTGTAAATTATAAAATTTACTAAGTATTGCCGGACACCGCTTAAATCTTGTTCACTTTTAATAGTTTCAAACCACTCTTTAGCATCACTACTTTTAAATGCTAGATCCACATCTTTCTTTAGAATTCCTAGATAGTTATAATCAAAATCTCCCAATAATCCTTGGGGTATAATAAAAACATCTTCTCCGGCAATTTTGCTCCTAAAATCCATTGATATTACCTTCTCGCCCGCCTTGAGTTTTTGATAGCAATCAATACATATAGAGTATACCTTGTCATAATCAGATTTTTTCAAAAATGGAGATGTATTTATCGTTGTTGTCGTAAAAATTTTATTAATCCCTGTTCTGCTAAATTTTTTAGAGTATTCACTCGAGACGTCCGGACCTTCTTTTTTACAAATGTAGCAAATTCTTTTATTTTTATTTGAATCTTTAGTTAAATTTTGGTTTGAGCCTAGCTTATTTTCTCTTCTAACCAATTCCAAATATTCATCATGAGTAGATAGTATTATTTCATGGCCATCTTCAGTTATTACTTTGGGTACTATCAGAACAAATTTATTTTTCTTATTAGCATCTTGTAGAAATATCCGGATAAAATCTTCAGGGTGATAGCGCTTGCCCTCAAGGTAAATATCATTAACATCACTTTTCCCCCTACCTAACTTTATATCCTTGACTTTTCCGGATTTTGCTAAGGATAATTTCTCTAGATTAAAGCAATTTTCTCCCTGTTTTTTTCCTAACTTGACAAGTTTCTTTTCTTCCATCTTTTTTATAAGCTTTGCAAGTTCTCCATTTTCTAGATCATTTTTTGATAAACTTATATAGAGTTCATTAAAAGTTCTGGTTAGTAAGTATCTTAGGGATTTGCTATCTCTTGTAAGATAATACTGCGCACCTGAACCTGAATTATTGCCAAAGTAGTAATACTCATTTACCGAGTCTTCGGTTAGTTTCTTATTTAGCTTAAAATAAATTTCTTCTTTTGCTAAATCCATAACCAGAAAAACTATATAAGGCGTTTCATCATCTTTGACTTTTTTAATGCTCTTCATTAGAGGGGTAAATTCATCTTGGAATCTTTCGGAAGCACTTTCCCCTATTAATGCAGTCAGTTTTGGAATACTCATTTTTAGCACTTCCTTTTAATATGTTTTTATTGTTATCTTAATATGTATTTTATACTTTATATCAAGAATTGTCAATAATTTTTAATAAGCTTTAATTTTTTTTATTAGTATTATATAATATGTATAATTAATTGCCCTAAAGGGAATTGAAATATATGATTTTATTGTTACAATTCTAGTATACCTATAAGGGTTTAAGAAGGGAGAGCTTAATTAAGCTCTTCACTTCTTTTTTAACAGAAACTATTTTAATACCTATTTAATACCTATCCTTCCACCTCCACGCACCCGAATCCTTGGCTGTTTTTGCTGCCTAGACCGCTTTCTACTGCTATTTGTAGGAGAGGAGCGGGACCTGAAAGGATAAATCTTCCTGAGTAGCCTTTTATTATTGTGTTTTTGTATTTTATTATCGAAAGTTTTGGCTGTCTTAGAGGTTCTAATTTTACATTCCCTTCAGGAGGCTCTGTTTTATGAAATGCTATGTATTTTTTCCGAAGATTTTTTTCCATGATTTCATCAAAATCTTTTTCTCCAGGTTCAAAATAGCAGGTATATTTCCTGCCATCTGGCCTCATCAAAGTGCTATAGACGACAATAGGCGATAGTGTGCTTATTTGTATTTTATCTTGGTAAATCATATCCTTTGCAAAAGAGACATTCGTAACTTGCATATTTGTATTTCCCAACCTTACAGTCGATTTGAGCAAGAGGCCGTTGGCAAGTGATGTGCAAAAATTTCTGTAAGGCGATGTTACTACTAGCGATACCGGCTTCTGCAATATGATTTTTTCCTTTCCCTTATCTATTTCATAGGTGCCCATAAGTCTGGAAAAGGCGAACATTTTAAAGGATCTTTTTTCATAAGAAAAGCCTTTCTCATGCAGAAAATTACTGATATCTTCATCCAGTGAATCATATATCACGGCCTGCACTATATGATTATAGTGAATAGGCAATGTTAGGTACTGACCGTTTTCTGGCCAAAAGTAAATTTGTTGTCTCAACTTTTAACCTCCATTATTTTTGTATTTTAAAATCGACAATAATTGTGTTTTATTTTCTCCGTGCTAAAATAATTAATAACTTTATCAAACATTGTGATTTTTTGTCTTTTATATATATTCCACCTTTTCCAAAAAACTCCTCCTTAAAAAAGGACTTTTATCTGAGTTATTAGTTAATTTTGGTATGGGAGATTTTATGGTCTAAGTTTTAACTTGGAATCTTGGCTTTGGTGTTAAAATCTGTTCTTGCGGATATGGGCAACTGATATTTGATTCTTATAAAAATAAGCCATGCATATAAGCAAGATAGCTTTTTGCTTATATGCATGGCTTTGGGTTTTTGTTATGCTGGGCTTTTATGTAACATTTAATAGCCCTTTACTTTTTGCCCTGAATTTTAATGTTCAACTTAAGAATTGGAATGTTTTTATAATTTTATCGAATAGTTCTTGTTCTTCTGAATCTAACTCCAGCGCGTAAAAGCTCATAATAAATACTTGTTTGCCGTCGGTAAGGTAGTAGGTATGCGGATACCACATCTCGATATCTCCGCCGTATGGATAAGACTTCAGTATTATTTTTACGCCGGTCAGATCCCCGACTTTTATGTTTTCACGAGATATCAATTCACACTCGCTGTTTGGCTCCCAATTATCCAACAGGCTTTGACCTTCTTTCATAATTATCGTGGGCAGCAGTTCAGCTACTTTTGCACCGTTTTCGTCGGTAAAAATGCTGTAATCCACATTCCAGTTGCCGGGAAAGTTCAGCGAATATGAGATAATCGGACTATTTTCGCGAAAGGAATATGATTCCCAATCTTCGGTAGTATAAGCATAATCTTTAACTATGAGTTCTTTCCATCCTTGAATTTGCTTTGAGTCTTGCACTTTAAACATTGTTTCACTGTCTGCATTTTCATCAGTCAAATTGCTATTTGTATCACCGATATTTTCATCGGGGGATGCTGCTTGATTGGGCACAGGTTCGTTTTCATTACCGACGGAAGAGGTATCTGGCGGTTGAGATACTACCGGTTTGCTGTCATTTTCTTTAGCACAGCCGGCAAGTATTAAAATCGTAACCAGCATAAGTATCAGAAGTCTTTTTATGAGCCGGTTCATTGTGTAATACCTCCTTTACTCCTTTATTTTTTTACTGCATTTGTTGCAATAGCCGTAAATCTCAAATCGATGTTCCGTCGGGGTAAAGCCTTTACGGCTAAGTTCCTTTTCTATATTTCCCATCGGACAGTAGTCAAGGGGAATTGACGCTCCACATTTTTTACAAATTACATGGTGGTGGTGCCCTTCCTCGCGACGAAGTTCGTATAGAATTCCACCGCTTTCCGGAGTAATTCGACACAAAATTCCTCTTTCAAGCAGCAAATCAAGATTTCGATATATTGTTGAAAAATTAATGTTTGGCAGTATTTTGATAACTTCAGTGAAAATATCTTGGGCACTTAAAACACCATCAGAGCTTTCAAGCACATTGATGATAGCCTTGCGCTGCGGAGTCACCTTTAACCGCTGTTTTTTTAAAAGTTCTTCTACATCCATTGCTTTACAGCCCCCTTTACACAAAGTACAATCATTAGTATGGCTGTAGCAATCAAAACTATGGTTCCGCCAGGGGCCAAATCGAATATGAAAGATGTATAAAGACCGGATACAACAGAAAAAATCGCTACCCCAACGGCTATAATAAAAGTCGATTTGAAGCTTTTTGCTAGTTGCATGCCAACAGCAGCCGGTATGACCATTAAGGCCGATATCAGCAAGGCTCCTACCACTCGAATGGATAAGGCTACTACCAGAGCTGTCATAAGGGTGAAATACATGTTGACCGCTTTAACCGGTATGCCGGAAAGCCTTGCTGCTTCTTCATCGAATGTAATGGAAAAAAGTTCCCTATATAATAATATCATAGAAAACATTATGATGAAACCTAATATTGCAATAAGTAGAAGATCCTGGGATGAAACAGCCACTAAGCTGCCGAATAAATATGACATCAGGTCGGCATTAAAGGATTTTCCAATACTTATGAACACTACCGCAAGGCCCATCCCTCCGGATAATACCACTGCCAAAGCCACCTCTGCGTATTTACTGAAGGCCGACCTTATAATTTCTATTAAAACGGCGGCAGCACCCGAGAAAATCAAAGCACCGTAAAACGGATAAATCCCTACAAGCATGCCGCCAGCTACTCCTGCCAATGCTGCGTGAGATAGGCTGTCGCCTACCATGGACATGCGCCTTAACACAATAAAAACGCCCATAACTGATGCCAGCAGTGCTGTAATGATTCCAGCCATAAAGGCTCTTTGCATAAAATCAAAACTAAGGATATACATCATATTCTTCCCCTTGCACCTTCCCCTATTAATCTAGACGCTAAAATTCCGGAAAGGTTCCCATTATTTTCATAAATATTTATGTTGCCATCTTCCATATAGCCAACCTTTGTAGCTCTTTTTATGGCTGCGTCAATATCATGGGTTATCATGACAATTGTCATGCGGTTTTTATGAAGTTTGGCAAGCATTTCGTAAAATTCCTGCTGCGAGACTGCATCAATGCCGGTTGTAGGTTCATCGAGAAAAAGAGCCTCCGGTTTTTTAACCAGCGCCCTTGCTAAAAATACTTTCTGTCTTTGTCCGCCTGAAAGCTGACCAATTAGTCTATTGGAAAGGTCTGTGATTTTTACCGCAGCAAGGGCTTCGCCGGTGGCTGCTTTTCTCTCGGCTTTATCAAACAACCTGCCGAATCCTGTGTAATATCCCGATGAAACTATTTCCTCCACCGTGGCAGGAAAGGATGTATTCGTATTTGCAGCTTGCTGAGATATATAGCCAATCTTGCTCCACTCCTTAAAATGCCGGACATTTTGTCCGAATATCTTAACTTCTCCGGCTTTAGGAGTAAGCAATCCCAGCATAATCTTAAGTAAGGTCGACTTTGACGAACCGTTTGGGCCGAGAATCGCTATAAAGTCGCCTTTTTCAACTGTAATATTTATATTTGTTAAGACTAAAGTACCATTGTATGAAAAATCGACATTTTTAAGGCTTATGACCTCATTGTCTTTGATTTTAGATGTATCAATGATATCCTCCATATCATCACCGGCTTCACCGTCATATACCCTTCCAAAACCCGCACATAAACTATTACTGCTCATAGCTCAACACTCGCTTTAATACTTCTAAATTTTTTTCCATAACAGAAAAATAGTCTTCTCCGGCTTTTACCTCATTCGGTTGAAGGGTTCCCAAGGGATTTATAATTAAAATTTCTGCTCCGATTTCATCGGCAAGTGTTTGTGAAAGCTTGGAAACTTCCCCCGGTTCATCCAGTATATACTTTATTTTCTTAGCCTTGCAAAACTCTACCAGCTCTGCCATCTTCTTCGGCGATGGCTCTTCCTGCGGCGAAAGGCCGGTAATAGCTGTCTGCTCAAGCCCATAGCGGCGAGCCACATAACCTAAAAAGGAATGTGATGTTACTATGTTTTTTTCAGAACTGCTTGATATTATTTCATTTAAGTTTTTATCAAGCTCATCGAATTTTTGCATAAGGTTGTTAAGATTTTCCTGATATACTTCACTGTGCTCCGGGTCTTTTGCGACAACTCCGTCAAAAATCTTTTGTGCCATCTCCTTGGCCATTACAGGGTCGAGCCAGATATGCGGATCATTGTTCTCTATGAGGCCTTTACCGGCTTCTACAACAGCAACACCCTTTTTATCCAAATCTCCTGCCATTTTTTTTGCCCATAGCTCCATGCTTTCACCTAAAAAGATAAATATATCACCATCATAAATCATCGCCGTCTGTTTGGGCGAAGGTTCAAAGTCATGAGGTTCGACTCCTGCCGGCATGAGATTTTCCACCTGAGCATTATCGCCCACAATCTTCTTGGTGAAATCATACAGCGGATAAAATGTGGTGTAGATTTTAAGACTGTTTTGCTGATCATTAGGCTGGTTGGGTAGCACCACCTGACTATTGTTAGAACAAGCTGTGGTAAGAACTGATATAGATAAGATTAATAATAACACTAAAAATGATTTTGCTATTTTCATTTTAATTCCTCCAATTGCAAAAGGTTTGCATTTGCGTTTTATATTATATATTCTTTCACATGCTTATGTCAATTATTCTTTAAAAATTTTAATATAGCAAAATGCATTGTATAAATCTCCCCTTTGCTATATCTATATATACGGGCTCTATATAGAGAAGGGATATTTTTATTTCAAATATGCTTTATGTTTTGAACCTATAAAAATAACTCCCTTAATGTACAGACAGTTTTATCGTTCTCAGCTGTCTGCCATAAAGGGAGTAGGTTATTCACATTTTGAATTTTATAGCCCGATTTCAGCTACTAGTTCCTGTTTAGGTCTAAAGCCAACCAATTTTTTTGCTACTTTGCCATTTTCAAAAAGGATGAGTGTGGGAATACTCATGACGCCATAGTTGGATGCAGTTTTGGGGTTTTCGTCTACATTGAGTTTGCCTACTTTCAAGCTGTCGCTATACTCAGCAGCTATTTCATCAATGACCGGTCCCATCATCCGGCAAGGTCCGCACCATGGTGCCCAAAAATCCACAAGTACCTTTCCTTCTGCTTGAAGTACTTCCTGAGCAAAGTTATCATCTGTAATAGTCAATGGTTTCATTTGAATTTCCTCCTCGTATAATAAAGTCATAGTTTAAAAACTATATTTCTTTTCTATCTCACTATTCTTGTGAGATAATAATTGTACAGATAGAGGTCGTAGTTTTCCTCCTTGAAGCCTAGTCTTCCTTTTCAAGGGTTACGCCTCTTCTTTACATCCATATGCGAATGAGCTGGATAGTACAAAAGTTACTGAATATCTAACGAGGTTGCATCATGTAAAGTAGAGAGGTCCTAGACTTTATCTGTAAATATATTAAAAGCTGGTGATTTTATGTTTTATGTTGGTATTGATATTGCTAAACAAAACCACGAAGCTTCTATTATTGATTCTAATGGTAAGCTTCTTGATAAAAGTATATCCTTTTCAAATTCTCAAGTAGGTTGCAATAAATTAATTGCCTTGCTTGAAAGATTTGAAGCTGATACTTCCAACACTGTTATTGGTATGGAAGCTACTGGTCATTATTGGGTTAGCCTTTATTCATATCTAATTGATCTAGGGTTTACTGTAAATGTTATTAACCCTATTCAATCAGATGCATTTAGAAAGATGTATATTAGGCAAACTAAGAACGACTCTAAGGATTCCTTTATCATTGCTCAAATTATGCGTTTCGGTGAATTTTCCACTACTTCTTTAGCTGATGAAGATGTTATGGCCTTACGCCAATTATCCAGATACCGTCTCGCTTTAGTAGATGAATGCTCTGATTGGAAACGCAAGTGTATTGCTCTTTTGGATCAAGTTTTCCCTGAATACTCTAAGCTTTTTTCTGATACCTTTGGAGTAACTTCTAGGGAGCTGCTCTCTAAATATCCTACTCCAGAGGATATGTTATCCATAGATACAGGGACTCTTTCCAAACTTCTATCCGAAGCTAGTAGAGGACGTTTTGGTATTTCAAAAGCTTCTGAAATTCAAGAGTCTGCTACTAATACTTTTGGTATTAACTTTGCAAAAGATGCATTTGCATTTCAAATTAAGCAAATTATTGCCCAAATTAATTTTATCGAAGAACAGCTAAAAGAACTTGAAACTGAAATTTCTACACTCCTTCACCAAACCAATTCAGTTATTACTACTATTACAGGTATTGGTGATGTTCTTGGTGCTATTATTATCGGAGAAATTGGTGATATTTCCCGTTTTGAAGCTGCACCCCAACTTGTTGCCTATGCAGGTCTTGATGTAGCCGTAAAACAATCTGGTGATTTTGTGGGGACACAGACTAAAATTTCTAAACGTGGTTCTCCATATCTTCGTAGGGCAATTTGGTTAGCTGCTACTGTTGCAGCCTTCAAAGACCCAGCTCTGTCAGTCTATTATCAATCACTTAGGGCAAGAGGGAAACATCATTTAACTGCCATTGGGGCTGTCGCTAGAAAGATGTGTAATATTATCTTTGCAGTCCTTCGTGATAACAAACCCTATGTGCCTGATATTAAATAGGATTGGTAAAAACTAACCTGCTTTTACAACCTAAATTTTTTATTCTATATTTAGGTTTATTTGTTTTGCCTAATTTTACATAAGTATTTATGGCAGGTTCTGTCAAGGGATGCTTTTTCCCTTGACGGGTTCTGACAGAAATTTTATAATCACAAAGGCAAAATAAATTAAATTATCTCTTGACTTTTAATAGCTGGTCTTATAAAATATGTTTTCAGTTTTTCTTGACCGTTTTTTGTGATTATACTATACTACTATTATAGTATAGTTTACATTTTGCGAAAAATATATTTTTAGATTTATTATAAATTTATCAAACCAGTATGGAAGGATGTAGCTCTCATGATAGACCATAAACTCATTCGCAGCCTTCGCCAAAAGCGGAATATGACCTTGCAGGATTTGGCACAGCAAGCGGGTCTTTCGGTTTCATATCTTAGCGAAATTGAGCTGGGCAAAAAGCAGCCTTCTTTGGAGACTATCGACAAACTTGCACAAGCCCTAAACATATCGCGCGAGGGTCTTATTTCCTCAAGCAGCGCCGGGGCCGGTGGAATTGGCGCAAAGATTGCACTCATCCGGCAGGAAAAAAATCTATCCCTTTCTGAGCTTGCGGAAAAAGTGGGTATTTCGCCCAGTTATCTTTGTCAAATTGAAAGCGGAAGGGCAATGCCCGCTTTATCTACGCTAAAGAGTATCGCCAAGGCTTTGGATGTAAAGCCCGAAAACCTCATGGCCGCTGCAAGTTTCGTAGGCTATAAGATAAAAAAGATACGTTGTGAGCGTAAAATCACTCAGGCAGAGCTTGCAGAAAAAGCCGGGGTATCTACTGGCCTTATCGGTCAGATTGAAAGCGGTAAAGTAGAGCCTTCGATTAAAACATTGGAGAAAATCGCCGCAGCATTATCACTTTCACCCTGCTTTTTCGTTTCGGAAGATGAAGAACTTTCATCAATCCTAAAACCTATGAACCCTAAGGTTAGGGAATTGCTAAATGATCCCAAGGTGCGGTCCGCTCTCGAGCTTTTGGCCGACTGCAGTGCCGAAGAGTTTAGTTTTATCTTGAAGTTTATTCAGCTTTATAAAGAGCATCGAGAAAGCTAATCTTTTGCTTTTGACTTGCAGTTGATGAAAATAGTTTCATCCTTTCTGCTTATACCTATTTTACCCTTGTATTAATCTTTTATTTGCATTTTTATTATACTATTATACTATTTCGCTGTCAATGAGTATTTTATAGTAAACTCTAAAATAAATCAATAGGGAGAAATGGATATGTCTAAAATAGATCCATTAAAAATATATGTAGTTGGCGGAGGAGCTTCAGGTATGATGGCAGCCCTTTCCGCTCGATATAGCGGTGCTGATGTGACCATCCTAGAGCGAAATCCTCGGGTGGGCAAGAAAATTCTGGCTACCGGTAATGGAAGGTGTAATTTTACTAATATCAACGCTGATGTAAAATATTATCACGGGCAAAACCCCGAATTCATATATGGTGCCCTGTCAGCCTTTGATGTATCTAGGACTATGGGTTTTTTCGAAAAACTAGGTATTGTTCCGCGAGTGGAAGACGCAGGTAAGGTGTTTCCCATGTCTGATCAAGCTTCGAGTGTTTTAGATGTGCTTTTGTACGAGCTAAATCGCATCGGCGTAAATATCATCTGTAATGCTTTTGTGAAAGAAATAAGGAAAACTAAAAATGAATTTACGCTGGTGCTTGAAGATGGCAGAATCTTCGAGGGTAATCGGGTGATTTTAGCCTGTGGCGGCAAAGCCATGCCATCCTCCGGTTCTGATGGCAGCGGTTTTGATTTGGCTAAAAATCTGGGCCATAAAATAGTGGATATTTCCCCTGCCCTTGTTCAGCTAAAACTTGCGGGGGATTTCTTCAAGCAGATTGAGGGTGTCAAGTTCGTAGGCACTGCCGAGGTTTTATCTGGTAAAAAAGTCTTGGCCAAAGATAAGGGGGATATACTTTTTGCAAATTATGGTGTGTCCGGTCCGCCCATATTGCAGATTAGCCGCAAGGCAGTGGAGTTGCTGAAGGCAAATAAGGAGGCTGTTTTAAAAATCTCTGTCATAGATAATATGACTCAAAAAGAGCTGGAGAGATTCTTGGAAAAGCGCTTTAAAAATATGCAGGAAAAAAGTTTGGATTTTAGTATGGTGGGCTTTGTAAATAAGCGGCTTATACCGGTTTTGCTTAAGCAGGCAGGCATAAAAGATATAAGAAAACCTGTCCGAGAACTTTCCTCTGCAGACAGGCAAAAGATTGCAAATATCTTAACAGATTGGAGATTTAAAATAACCGGAACTAAATCTTGGCCCAGTGCTCAAGTAACTGCAGGTGGTGTTGATACTAGTCAGATTGACCCTTTGACAATGGAGTCAGCATTAGTAAAGGGCCTGTATTTCTGCGGTGAAATCCTAGATATCGATGGGGCTTGCGGAGGCTTTAACCTCCAATGGGCTTGGTCCTCAGGATATTTAGCCGGTAAATCCTCTTCGATGTAATTTCACGATGACTATTATTTGATTTTGCTGTAAAAAGTCGATTTTAACCTAAAAATATCAATATGTTGTTTTTGTTTTGATTATAGTAGTTGCAGTGTATATTTCTGAAATATTGCTGTATGCAATAGGTTTAAAAAAAGACTATTTTGGTTTGCACGGAAAATGAGTTGATTGGCGAGGGTATTAAACTGTTTTAAATTGCCTTAGCAAGGATTATGAGCTAATCGGCGAAAGACTTCGTCACCTTTCGGCTTTCGTCAAGCCTTAAGAAATGGGCTATTAAGGAGGAAAAAATCATATGGATAAAAAAGAACTCATTGCAAAATATAAGGAGAGGCCTATTACCGGAGGAGTATTTAGGATAACAAATACCAAAAACGGTAAGTATTTGCTAGGCAGTGGTATCGATATGAAGGGTTCTAAAAACCTATTTGACTTTTCTGTTTCCACCAATTCCTGTTTCCATTTGAAGCTAAAGAAGGACTGGGATTTGTATGGAGCAAAGGCTTTTGAGTTTGATGTGCTAGATGAGATTGAAAAAGAACCTGACCAGGAAACAAAAAGCTTTGCCGAGGATTTAAAAATACTTGAACAGATGTGGCGGGAAAGGCTGGGCGGAGATGAGTATTAATTAGCGGTATTGGCGGCATGTGAATAATTCGGAACCGTTCTTAAATATTCAAAAAAAAATGCCCTGAGTGCGTGACAGAGGGCATTTAAGTGTTTAAGTGAATAATTTGGAACCGTCCCTAAATATTCGCTAAATATTCCCATTCTTTAATTGATTTATTTCGTTTTGAAGTTTATTGACCATTTCTTGAAGTGTATTTATTTTGTTTGAGATTATATCATTGTGGATTTTAACCTGGCCTAGGGAAGTATCTATTGTCATGTCGTTTAGTTCGTTTTCGCAGCGAGATTTGTAATTTTCGATAGTTTGCTTTCCTTTTTCGGCCATATTCTTGATATTGTCCATGCCCTTGTTTACAACCGGTTTTGCCATCTTTCTCATTTTAGGCACTACAACATAGGTGAGGGTTGCAGCTCCCAAGCCCCAAAAAATGCGTTTAAACATTGACATGGTTGTGCTTTTACCTCCTTGCTTAGGTCCTGCAATCTTTAATCCTTTCATCTTACATCGCTCCCAGTTGAATTTTTTGCTGAAGTCTTATGCTGTTTATTTGCAACCGATTTTGATTATGAATTTAGTTTTGCATTTATATTTTCCTCGATTTTGTTTTTATTATTCATAAAATCACAGCAGTCATTTGTCTATTTATTAATCAAAAAAAAGAAGGGTATACTAAATATACACTTCTTTTTTATATTTATACTATGCTTCAAACCCATTGTACATATTCATTGCTTGTTCAACACCATCAGATACTATGCAAAGAGCTGCCTTTGCTGCCGCTTCTATGGCAGCTTTGATTTTTTCAATTTCATCACCGTAAAACCTGCCTAAAACATGACCAACCGGGTCTTTTTGTTCATCAGGCCTGCCTATTCCTATGCGGATTCGGCAAATTTTGTCAGAAGCCAGTTGGTATATTATTGAATCCATGCCTCGATGACCGCCGCTGCCGCCCTCAGGCTTTATGCGCAAACGGCCTACTGGCAAGTCCATATCATCATAAATCACTATGAGCTGCTCTAAAGAAATTTTATAAAAATTTAAAGCATCGGCAACGCTCTGACCTGACAGATTCATAAACGTAAGTGGCTTTAGCAGTAAAATCTTCTCTTTGTTATACACAGTTTCACCCAGCAGCCCTTTAAATTTTACTTTATTTATTTTTACGTCTAGTTTTTCTGCTATGACATCAAGAGTCATGAAGCCTACATTGTGTCGGGTATTTTCGTATTCTTTCCCCGGATTTCCTAAGCCGGCTATCAAAAACAAGTCAAATCCCCCTCAACGGAAAAAAATAAGGGCGCTTCGCCCTTATTCTTCTTCCTGCTCTTCTTTATCTTCTCCAACAAGCTCCGGTTCCTCGCCTTCTTCCGGAGTTTCAATTTCTTCTTCTTCAAGTCTTGGTGCAAGCACTGAAACAATAACTTCGTCCGGGTCGTCAAGAACAGTATTCTTGTCTCCGATTTTTAAATCTGCCACTGTCAGCGTATCACCGATATCCATATCGGAAATGTCGATTTCTATGTTGTCCAACATATCATTAGGCAGCGACTTTACGGCGACTTCTCGTTTCTGATGCTGCAGTACACCGCCTTCTTTGACACCCTTTGCATCACCTTTAAGGACGATAGGTAGATTGTATTCAACTTCCTCATCCATTGATACTTTAAAAAAGTCTACATGTTCCATAGAATTTTTTAAAACATTCCTCTGAACTTCCTTTATCAGCACCGGAAATGCTTCACCGTTAAGTTCAAGATTTATAAGGGAGCTTTCACCCCTGCTTTTCAAAATTCTGGACAGTTCCTTGTCGTCAACGCTAATACTCGTGGTTTCGTATCCTTTACCATATACTACGGCGGGAACTTTGCCTTCTCTCTTGAGTTTTTTATTTTCACTCTTTGCAGCTTGGCGAACTGCCGCAGTTAAAACCGGATGTTCCATAATAGTATCCCTCCTCACTCTCTCTATTTTAGCCATATCCTCTTTTGTATCCATCAAATATTAAGGCATGGTCATCCTTCGTCCTTTGTCGGTATCCTCTATATTATACTCGTCATTTACTTCTAAGGCAAGTTTTTAATAGAAAAACGCTTCATAGTAAATACCCGTTGACTTTATAATCCTCAGTCGTCAAATAAGGTGCTGAGCGACTTATTTTCGTGAATTCTCAATATTGCTTCGGCGAAAAGAGGTGCTACCGAAAGCACTTTTATTTTGTCTAATTTTTGACTCTCACGCAGTGGTATTGTATTCGTCACAACCACTTCCTCTATAGGAGCTGCTTTCAATCTTTCTATAGCAGGGCCTGACAGTACCGGATGTGTGCAGCAGGCATAGACGGCTTTGGCTCCCCGTTCAATAAGAGCTTGAGCCCCCAAAGTAAGGGTGCCCGCCGTATCTATCATATCATCCACTATAATTACAGTTTTACCGGAAACTTTTCCTATTATGTTCATAACTTCGGCTACATTCGGCTCAGGGCGGCGCTTATCGATGATTGCAAGGGGAGTAACCAAACGGTCTGCCAACTCTCTGGCCCGAGTTACACCACCAACATCAGGGGATACAACTACTATATCTGTTAGGCCTTTACTTTTGAAATAATCCGCCAAAATAGGCATAGCTTTTAGGTGGTCTACGGGGAAATTGAAAAATCCTTGGATTTGTCCGGCATGTAAATCCATCGTGAGCACACGGTTTGCTCCGGCAGCAGTAAGTATATCTGCAAGCATCTTAGCCGTAATGGGATCACGTGAACGGGCTTTGCGATCTTGTCTGGCATAGCCATAGTATGGTATAACGGCAGTTATACGGCCTGCGGATGCCCTCATCAGTGCATCAATCATTATAAGCATTTCCATGATACTGTCATTCACCGGGTAAGAAAAGGGCTGTACCACAAACACATCTGCCCCTCTTACCGTTTCTTTTATTCTTACTTGTATTTCCCCATCACTAAAGGTACCGACCCAAGAGTCACCCAAAGATATGCCTAAGTGTTTTGCGATTTCTCTGGCAAGGTTTGGGTTGGCATTGCCCGTAAAAACCTCTAGCCTACTTTCCATCGACTTCTACTCCTCCTTTTAAATTGTTATTTCGTGTTGCAGCCCATCCTATTTTATTTTCCTGTCTTGCACGAGCTATGGCTAGGGAGTCCTCCGGCACTTCTTTGGTAATGGTGGACCCTGCCGCTACATAAGAACCGGCTTTTACGGTAACCGGTGCTACCAGGTTTGAATTGCATCCGATAAAGGCATTGTCCTGCACCACGGTCTGATGTTTTTTGTATCCATCGTAATTTACAAAAATCACACCTGCACCGATATTTATATGTTTTCCTAAAACTGCATCCCCTACATAGGAAAGATGCGGTATTTTAGTGCCTTCACCGACTTTTGAATTCTTAAGCTCTACAAAATCCCCCACTTTTACCTTCGATGAAAGTTTGCATCCCGGACGAAGATTGGAATAAGGACCAATCTTGACACCTTCTTCTAGAATACATTCATCGATTTGGCTCATGCTTATCTCGCAGCAATCCCCGACAACAGTATCTTTTATTCGGCTGGGGCCTATGATAGTACAGCCTTCTCCTATCCTGGTTTTGCCTTCTAATATAACTCCCGGATAAATGGTAGTGTCTCTCCCGATTTTGACTTCGCAATCCACCATGCATGTACCTGGGTTGATAAAAGTTACGCCTTCATCCATCCAGCCATCAATGATTTTTTTCTGCATGATACTCTGTACTTCGGCTAATTGGCGGCGGTTATTAATTCCATGGAGCTCCTCAGGATTTTCAAGCTCAAAAGCAACTACTTTTTTGCCTTCTTGATTTAAAATTTTTACAACATCAGTAAGGTAATATTCACCTTGGCGATTATTATTTCCCACCTTTGAAAGAGCGGAAAATACCGATGATGTATCAAAACAGTAAAAACCAGCATTTATCTCATTGATTGCCATTTCCTGTCTATTGGCATCTTTATGCTCTCGAATATCAAGGACTCTGCCGCCTTCCCTTATTATCCTGCCATAGCCTGTGGGATCGGCAACTTTCGCTGTCATCACCGTGGCATTAGCGTTTTGTTCTCGATGAAAGCATGCCATTTTTTCTATATTTTCTGCTGTAATCATCGGCATATCCCCGTATAAAACAACAAAATGTGTGCTGCCTTTAACAGCACTTTGTGCTTGCATTAATGCATGGCCGGTGCCTTTTTGTTCTTTTTGAACTATAAACTCAACATCCTTATTTGCGTAGGTTTCCTTTATCTTCTCGGCATCCTTGCCGACTACTACGATTATTTTGTTTGCTCCCGCATGTCTGGCTGCATTTATCACATGTGTCAATATAGGCAGCCCGCAGACTTTGTGCAGCACTTTAGGCAAATCGGATTTCATGCGGGTTCCCTCACCTGCAGCGAGAATTACAGCCGTAAAATCCTCCATCATAACCCTCCTAAGCTTTCTTAAAATCCAATTTTATAAATCGATTATGCATTTATATATATAATAACCTTTTTACAGCTTATTTCCAATGTAAATAACGTTTGCTTTTTATTTTTGAGTATTTCGAAAAACTAGGGACATCCTAAGATGTCCCAAATCTATTCTATTTCACTATGATAATGGTTTAAAATAGTTTCCTGTATCTTTGCCCTTGCTTCGGCACTAATTGGATGTGCAACATCTTTGAATTTTCCATCTGGAGTTCGCCTGCTGGGCATAGCAATAAACAGACCGTTCTGACCTTCTATGATACGAATATCATGCACCACGAACTCGTCATTGAAAGTAATGGACACAACCGCCTTCATCTTTCCCCCTTCTGCAACTTTACGTATGCGGACATCGGTAATATTCATCGGCGCTACCTCCCGGGAAAATTTTAGTGTAACTAAGCCTCGCCTCTGGCAATACATAAATTATACACTAAGTATTTTAATACTTTTGTGTTAAAATTTCTATAAAAAAGTCAAAAATCCTCCCAATATCTTCATAAGATTAAAATAAAATTATATTAACTCCTCTAAATACCTTAGCCCGCCGCAAAAGATGTAATTATTGGCTATATTGTAAAATATATCTTATAATAATTTATCATTTATATTAATATAAATCTTTCCCTCGTTTGTATCTATTCTTTCTAGAATCAAAAGTGATGTAAAATCCCTTACAAGCTTCTCTTTCGGCACGGCTGTAGTAACTACCATTGCGGTACCTATTACTTCAGCTTTGAATTCCGCCGCAAGCTCCATCATCCCGCGAGCTGTACCGCCGCCTTTCATAAAATCATCGACAATTAAAACCTTTGCATTTTCCGGCAGTGCTCGTTTAGCAAGGGACATATTATGAATTTTTTGACCGGATCCGGATACATAACTGATACTGACCGATGGCCCTTCTGTTACGCGACTGTCTCTTCGAGCTGATACCATCGGGACATTTAAAGCTCTTGCCGTCATAAGGGCTATTGGTATGCCCTTGGTTTCTACCGTCAGGACATGGGTTGGATTGCAGTCAATAAACAGTTGAGCAAAAATTTCTCCAATGATGCGCGAATATACCGGCGAAAATACGGCATCGGTCATATAAAGATAACCCCCGGGAATTATTCGCTTTTCTTCCTGCAAGATTTTACAAAAATCTTGTAAAAATTTCTGTATGTCCTGCTTGGACCTTTGAGTGCGATAGCGGACCCCTCCTGATGCTCCGGGAATAGTAACAATTTCTCCTTCCCCCGCATTTATAAAAGCGTTTTTAATAATATCCAAGTCCTCACTTATAGAGGACTTAGCTGCTCCAAGCCTTTTTGCAAAGTAGTTGAGAGAAATAACCTTGTTTGGGTTTTCAGACAGCGTTTTTGAAATCAGAGCAATCCTATCACTGCGCCTCATGTAAAATCCCCCTAGCTTAGTACTCTTTCGGCAAGTTCAAGATCACTTTCCTTATCTACATCAGTTCCAATCTCGGGATAATCACTAATCACTGCTTGTGCCTTTATGCCAAACAAATCTGAAACACGCTTTTCCAACTGTTCGATGGTAAGTGTACCCATTAAAAACCTGAATACAGTACCTATTCCCAGTATCTGTGCAAGCTTCCACGGCTTTTTTCTATAGATCATAAAGTTTTCGGCTTGTTTTATACATTTTTTTACTGTACTTACTTTTACCAGCACCAAGTTGCCACCGGTAAATGTGCCGTCTTTTATCTTCACATATGTACGCTTAACTTTCGGGTATTTTTTTTCGTTTGCCTCTTTTCGAACTATCGGATAATAAAATTCCGCATCTGATTCTAGCGATTTTTCTACAAAATCTCTGATAGCCTCAGGAGTTATCATGGGAATATCTGAGGTTGAGATTAAAATCAAGTCCTCGTCGGGAAAAATCTCGACACCCTTTAAGATATTGTCAATCATTGAAGGCCCGCCGTCAACAATTATATCCACATGATTCTCAATGGGCAAAAGCTCTTCCTTAGGTCCCACAACTGCAACAGTATCAATAAACTCCAACGCTTTCATGGCATCGATTATGTACTTTATCATTTCTTTGCCGCAAATCTTGATAAGTGCTTTATTGCAACAGGATTTGCTTAAATAGCAATCTTCTTGTGAACCGGCCAAAATAAGGGCCTTCATAATGGTTCCTCCTCAAAATCCATTTGCTTTCTAAGTATATTCATCACATTGTATTCTACTTTATAAATATGCTCTTTGGCAAGCTTTTCGGCATTTTCAATATTCCCTTGTTTTATAGCATCCAAGATTTCTTTATGCTCTGATAAAACGCTCTTTAACCGAACAGGATTGCTGAAAGATTGAACACGAAATCTGTCTATCTGTTCTTTTAAGTTATTTATCATCTGGGCAAGCCTATTATTTCTGGAAGCACTGAATAGGATTTGGTGAAATTCACCATCTTTTTTAATTACTTTATCTATATCGCCCTTCCCTACAGCTTCAGAGATTTCTTTTAATATATTATCAAGGGCTTCAACCTCTTCATCTGTAATGCGGTCGGCTGCCAAAGCCGCAGCTAAGCCTTCCAGGCTACTGCGGATTTCAAAGACCTCAGCAACATCTTTTAAGGTAAGGCCTGCCACGTAGGCACCTTTGCGTGGAACCATAACTACCAAGCCTTCAAGTTCTAACTTTCGTATGGCTTCACGCACAGGCGTTCTGGAAACTCCCATTTCTTCGGCCAGTTGAACCTCCATTAGCCTTTCACCCGGTTTTAACTTACCGCTTAAAATTGCCTCTCTCATTGCTGCGAAAACCAAATCCCTAAGGGGTTTATAGTTGTCCAATTTTATCGTAGAAAATCTATTGCTCAAAATACACCCTCCTCATTCCGTTTTGGTCACAAAAATCCAGTTATCTGTACCTGCAAAATCATCAGCCGCTCTTTTGGCATCCCGAATATTTTCAAAAATGCCGAAAACACTGGGTCCGCTGCCCGACATAACACTGCCCAATGCTCCTTTTTCTAACATGCGTTTTTTTATATCGCCAAGCTCAGGATAAAGTCTTATCGTAACTTCTTCCAAGACATTGCAAAGGCCTGAAGCTATTTTATCGATATCCTGATGCTCTATATAATCTATCATAGCTTTTGTATCTGGTCGGATTTTTATGTTTTTTACATCCAGTCTATTGTATACCTCTTTTGTAGAAATGCAATATGGTGGTTTTACAAGAAGTATGCTAAGGCCCGATAGGGATTTTAAAGGAGTCAGTTGTTCACCTATGCCGCGTGCAAAAGCGGTTTTGCCCAAAATACAAAAAGGTACATCTGCACCGATTCTTTCTCCCAAAGTCATTAACTCGTCCTTAGGTATTTTTAACTCAAAAAGCTCATTTATACCTATAATAACCGCTGCCGCATCTGAACTGCCTCCTGCCAGTCCTGCCGCCAATGGGATGTTTTTGTGTATATCGATTGACACCCCAGCATCAAGCTCATATTCTTTCATCATGAGCTCGGCAGCTTGGTAAGCCAGATTGCTTTCATCTTGAGGCAGTTTTTTGCAATTTGTGTTTAAAACTATATCACGACGTGAAAGTAATTCTATCGAGATTATATCCTTTAATGCAATTGTCTGCATAATCATTTCAACTTCATGGTAGCCGTCAAGTCTTTTAAAAAGCACATCAAGGGTCAAGTTTATCTTGCCCCTTGCATCTATATCCAATTTCTTCAACAACTTTTCCCCTCTCAACGCAAAGTAATAATAACATCCATATTTATATATTTCACAAAAAACCTTAAAATCCTGCTAGTTTAAAAAACTAAAGTGTTGTTGTGATTAAAAAATATTTTTCAGTTTTTCTATAAATGTACATAATAAGGGAGCATGGAAAACTACTTAAAAATAGTTTTAATATGCTCCCGGAAATTATATTTTTCAAACATTTTTATACTCTCGGTATGATCAACTGTTGGCCGGGCATGATCGCATCGGGATTTGCAATGTTGTTTGCGGAAACTATGGACTCTATGGTAACATTGTATCTCTTGGCTATGAGCCAGAGTGTATCTCCTTTCTGAACAATGTATATGGTCATGGAAGGCTTTTCTTTTTCTTTTTCTTTTTCTTTCTCTTCTTTTTCTTCTTTTTCTTCCTTCTCCTCTTCCTCTGGTTCTATTACATTTACAACTATATCGATTTGAATCATCTCGGTTACCTTTGCAAAAAGGCCTAGAACCGCCCTGACTTCAAACCTCCGAGGTTCATTGGGTATTGTGGATGATGAGCAGTGCTCTACCAATACGTCAAAGTCAAGCATCATATCTTCTTCGGCACCGGGAATCTCAACAAAAGTAGTAAAATCAACCTCGTGTTCCATAAAATGCAGCGGCTGCTGTGGTGCACCCTCTGGAACATTTGCTACGTAAAGGGTTTCCAGTGTAATTACTCCCTCTACAACCACTTTGCCATCCAATATCCGGGCCTCGGTAACCTTGGCCTTACAATTTGTTCTGTAAATCTGCTCAATATCAGGTTTTTCTTCAGGCACACTGAGCACATCTTTTATGACAATCTCGTTTTCATCTTCTCCAATAACTTGATCCAGTTTTAAACGGGTTTTTTCTACCTCAAGTTTCTCAGATGGGCTGAAAACATCAACAACAATCTGCATAATCCTGGTTTCGAAAACTTTTGCCCTTATTTTTAAAATTGCTTCTATTGTTATACTTCTTTCATCTTTTCTGCGCCCTTTGATATGTTCCACTTCTACTCTTACAAACTTTGCCATGCCTTCTTGTGCACCTGGTATTTCTACAAATTGAGTAAACGGTATCTCAACCTCCATAAAATGCACCGGCTGCAGAGGTTGCCCCTGTGAGGCTATTGCAACATATAAAATTCCGACTTCCAAAACACCTTCAATAATAATCTTGTTTTTAATAATTTTAGTAGATGTTTCTCGGGCTTTGGCCTCAATCTGGAGTACCTGCTCAATATCAGGCTTTTCTTCCGGTACTCCCACATCACTTTTGACAATATTCTGAGCTCGTGCTTCTCCTATGACATCCTCAATACGCAAGGTCTTTTTAAGTACCTGTAAATCTTCCGGCCCATAAGCATCGGTAACTATTTCAATTTCTACCCGTCTGGTCACTTTTACCAAGAACATAACAATAATCCTTACTTTGATTTCTCTGGGCCGATTTGGATCGAAGCTGTGCTGGATATGTTCAATTTTTGCTCTGACGCGTACATCCATATTTTTTCTGACTCCGGGAATCTTTACAAAAAAGCTGAAATCAACTTGCCCTTCTACAAAATGAACCGGTTGCTGAGGCCGGCCCTCAGGCACATCAGCTACATACATGGCATTTACATCGATATTTCCTTCAACTATAACTTTACCTATCTTGGAATCAAGAATCTCTGTATCTAATTTTTCGGTATCCAGGGTAGCATCCACCGATATTACTCGTTCTATGTCCGGTTTTCCATCTGGCAATATTATCGTACCTTCTACAATAGTTTGAGTCCTGTCTTCGCCTACTACCTGGTCAACCCTGACCCGTTCCTTAGTCAATACTACACCCATTTAAATCCTCCTTTCTCTAATAATGCACACCCTTACTCATATAATATATGTTGAGCTTGCCAAATATGTTACAGATTAAAAAAATACTCTTTTTAGCAAAGACTGGCATTATTTTTTGCTTTTACATAACATCATCAGGTTTATTTTCTTCCTTTAGGTTTACTTTTTCATCGGCTTCTTTTTTTTGCAGCAGCTTAAACTTTTTGCTTTCCTCTGAATCCCCTGGTTTATTAAAATAATCTATGAAAAGCTTTCTTGAAAACAAATAAAATACTACCAAAACGATGCCGATAAAAATAATAAATATAAGGATATCCATCTGCTTCTCTTCCTTTCCAATCGACTTTTTAAAACATAAAAATCAAGTGATACGTGTTCAATAATATAATATGAACTGATATTGAAAAGGTGAGTAAAAAAAATACGATTATAAATATTTTTAATCAGCGTAAAGTCTTGAAGTATCTTGATTTATCCACATTATCAACAAGTTATCCACATAAAATCCACAATACATGTGAGTAAATCACATCAGTAAATAAAAAAGAAGCCGCTGCACAGCAAAATAAATCAATTTGCGGTGCAGCAGCTCCTTTTTGTATATTTTCAATTTAACCGGCAAATATAATCAGCAGGTATTTATTTAATTCCGATAAAGGTCTGCGTATACATCTTGCCATATGCTCCTCCATCGACTATTCCAATACCGATGTGAGTAAAGTTAGGATTTAATATGTTTGCGCGGTGGCCTGAACTGTTCATCAAACTTGTATGAGCCTGCAGTACTGTCGGTGCACCTGCCAGGTTCTCACCTGCATATCTGTAGCTAATGCCATTATTCTTTAAGGTATCAAAAGGAGTGCCATATGTAGGAGATGTATGTGCAAAATAATTTTTTTCTATCATATCTTTACTTTTTTTGCGAGAAATTTCTACAAGCCTCATATCATTTTTAAGAGGTGCAAGACCTGCTTTTTCCCTTTCTGCATTTACCAGTTCCAGCATCTTGCTTTCATCAGCAGTAAGTCCTTCTATCTTTGATTCGTTTGTAGTTTGCTTCGGCGGTTCACTAGGTTCTGCCGGTAAGGTTTCTGTCGGTTTTACCGTATCAGGGAGCATGTTTTCTTGTGAAGTCAGTACCCACTTTCCGTCCTTATATGTATAAATAAATTTGAAAGTCTTTACCGAATCTGAAGTGATAGAGTTTAAATCGATTGGAACCTTAAAGCTTTGAGTCTGACCATTGATTGTAACTTTAACATTATACAACGTAGCAGCACTGGCAACCCCCGGCATAACCAGCACAAGTGCAAGCAGAAGAATGACTGCTGCTTTTTTGTAAACATATTGCATCATATATTGCCTCCTCTGAAGTTATTGCACAGGATTTAAGAATTTATTCAAAAATTCCATCCTATGGGTATTACTATTATATATTTTATCCGCTGTATTCGACAAACAGCGAATACCTTAATTATAGCAGCAGTCATCTTTTCAGGTGTAACAAATAGTGTATAATTTAGATTTCGTTAAAATTATTCAATTAAATGCCATGGTGGTTAATTTATCCATGTTTATCTCATCTTTTTGCCATTTTACACATCTTTTGGATAGCATCATATGCTTATATACCTTACAATTTTATTTGAAGCAGTTTTAAAACATTTGTTATTGGATTTATTAAGGTAGCCTGGTTGGAACCGGCAAACAAAAGACCTATTGCTTTCATTTCATCGTTAACTACTATTGAACCGCTGTCTCCAGGTTTTGCCATGGAACTTGCGAGAATTTGCTCATAAAAGACTGCTTCTTCTTTAGGACTTAGAATAACCTTTATCACCACATTTATAGCCTTTATTTGACCGGTAGTAACCCCTGTAGTGCGACCGCTCTTCTGAACTGCCGCTCCGATTTTCGGTTCTTCTATTCCGGCTATTTCGCCAAGGCCGACTATCTCCGAAGCCACATACTCTGCTTTAATAGGACTGGCTACAGCTGCATCTACCATATTTTTAGAAGATGTCCTTTTAATAAAATTAATTTGGTAGTCAGGCTTTACAATTTTTAGAATACTGTTTATTAATTTTTCAAAGCCGTTGGCTATGGCACAGTGGCTGGCTCCGGTACTTTTTAAAATCGGTACGAATCTTTCCAAATATGCTATTACATCGGAGGAAGTTCCGCCGTCATAAGCTCCCGGCTGCAGCACAGCATCTCCAATTGCTGATTTGCCGTCAGTTCCGTCGGTAGCATTTGCAAGCACATGATTATTTGAAAGTATGAGAGGTTTACCGGTTTTTTGGTCTTCTACCAGTGCTCCAAAAGTTCCTGCAGTAATTTTATAATGGCCTATGCTCATCCCTGGCTTAGCGGGTCTTGCTTTTTCTACCCTGGCCGCAAGAAGCCTAATCTCACCCACCTCAATCACATCAGTTGGGGTGTCCCCTAAAGTTTTGGGTATTATGTTATTTTTAGAAAGCTTTTCGCAAGGAATTTTTTCTTTTACAAGGACAATAATAGCCGGTTTGTTGCTAGTTCTGCCGCGAATCGTCTTATACCCCAACCCCAAACCTACCACATTTTCTAAGCTTAATATCTTTTTTTCGTGTTGCCTTAAAATACGCTGAAGCTGTTGCATAAAAAATCCCCCTTTCACCGCCTATATAGTTATATATATTGGTAAAAGGGGAGAATTGTGTTATTTAACCTAAAAAAAAACAATCCCAAACATTCGGGATTAAAGTGAATTACATTTTAGTTTCGGTTCGTCATTATTCAAGACCGTAAGTTCTACTGTATCAGTTAGTATGTCAGAGTAACTGTAGGAAATTCTCCTTACAAATTCCGGTGACTCGGTAACTTTCACTATAAAAATACTGGGATAAACCTGTTCAAGGATACCCTCTTTTTCAAAAGTCTTTTTACGGCCACGGTTGGCCCGGAGTTTCACTCTTTTACCTACATGTGATTCAACGTCTTTACGGATTTTTCTAAGTGCATCAGCCGAAGCCATAACCTCACCTCACAAAAAATACAAAATACAATATTTATTATAACACCTAATTGTCAAAATGTCAAATAACAGGATATTTTATCAATCATAGCGAGTTTTGTCAATACCAAGATGGCAAAAAAAATCGCTTTGTTCGTAAAATATTAATTTAATTTATTTAATCATGGTAATAATTTTTAATTCCATCTATTATTGCTTTAGCAGCTTTTTGACGAAATTGCGGTTCGGAAAGCAGTCGTTCTTCTTTCGGATTACTTAAGCAAGCTATATTTAGCATTACCGACGGGCTGTTCGTTTCCCTCAGTACGTACAAATCTGCGGGTTTAGTGCCCATATCTTTGAGCATCAATGCTGCTGTAAGCTCCCTATGAATGTATTCAGATATCTTTTTCCCTTCTGCATCGCCGGGATAGTAAAAGGTTTCAGTCCCACCTGTCTCATCATCAAAGAAAAAATTCTGTTGAATACTTATAGCAATATCAGGCTTGCTATTATTTGCAATCTGCACTCTCTCGGAAAGGCTTACAAACTCGTTTTTATTGCGAGTTAAAATTACTTTTGCCCCGCACTGCTCAAAACCCTCTGCAGCAACTTTTGCTATTTCAAGATTTACATATCCTTCCGATAAACCCATGGGCCCTGATTTACCGCTGCTGCCGCCTTGCCCCGGATCAATTACTATTGTTTTGCCTATGAGAGGTTTTAAATATGTGGGTTTTTCTACTTGCTTAAGGTCAACACCTGTAAAATAAAACTTCAAAATCTCATCTACGGGAAATCCTAATAAGGCCATACCTCGTGCACCATACTGGCAAAGCCCCAAACCATTTCCCATTCCCATCACGTCAAAAGAAAGCCCGGATACTTTCCATGTAAATTTTGTTGAAGAAAGGCCAAGCAGATTTCTTACATCCTCACCATTGAAAACCATATCGCCTATTCGGATTTTTTTAATGCGGCCCGAAGCTGTGGATTCTATGTTATCCAGCAGCCCTATAATTTCATTTTTTTCTGAAAGATTTTCGTCAAAATTAATTGCCAATCGGCGTTTTAGTTCCCGAATTGAAAAGTTTTTTGTAATATTCCAGTAAGGTGAATCCTTGCAATAAATACATTCTACTCTTCTTAAATAGCTGACCTTGTTTCCCCATACATTTTCCGAATCCTCGGTGCATCCTCCGCAAGCTTCATGGTATACTGCTTCTATAGGATTATTATTGTACACCATGATGATTTCTGATGTTTCTTCTACTGCCAACTCAATTTTTTTTGTAAACTCTTCATAGCGGCTGCCCCATGTCCTTTGCCGCTCATCTATATCAATAAAGCCCTGGCAGTGCGAGGGATCGCTGCACACATCAAATCCCGGCTGCCGTTTACACCCGCTGCCTCCGAAGATTCCCATTCGTTTTACGGCCAGTGTCCTGCAGCATATGGCTTGGGCCTTCAAGGCTTCTTTTGGAAATTCAGGAGGCATGCTCGCAGATACGGCTCCAATCACATATTCCTTTAAATCAACAAGGCGAGCTTCTTGCTTATTAGTATCATAGAGTTTTACGGTAAGTTCTTCATAGTCAAAAGTCATGTATCTCACCACCAATAGTCAAATTACTCATAAGGTGATCGCGGAAGACCTTCCCTTAATTTGCCCCGAGTTTCAACACCGCCAATGCCTTTAATACCGGTTATCGTTGCATCGATTATATCTCGTGCGGAAATGATTTTATTGATAGACGTAAAAGCTATTTTTTCAATTATAAACACCGGATCCAATGCATGTATAAACACTCTATGCGGCGAACTTGCAAAGTTAGCTCCCGCTCTAAGAATTCCTTCATAGTGTGACTGACAGGCTCCTGCAAATATCACTAGGTCATCCAGGGATGGTTCAAAACGTCTGGCATTTTGTACTGCTTCAATAAAATATTTAGAATTTCTATAATTATTCACATCGCTAAAATCCTTTTTTTCTTTAAGTAAACCATCATGACCCGTAATAACTAAAATGTCAGGATTATATTTTATTAGCAAACTGTGAATTTTCTTTGGTTGTTCTCTTTCAAGCAAGCTTATGCCATAGGCTTCTATATCCAATTGTCTATAAGTATTAAGGCACAAATCCAAATATTCCTCATCACCGTCTATATGCAGAACTATCCCCGGAACATCAAAAAAACCATTGTTCTCTTCTAATTCACTGCGAACAAAGCGCTTTTGCTTTTCCAGTTCTCTACGATAAAAAATTCGTTCCATGGATTCATTGCTTTTTTTAATATAGTCTTTTTTATATTCTCTAATTTCAGTGGATGTAGGCAAAATTAAATCATCGATAGGTGCATCGGCAAGAACTCTGACGTTAAGTCCCCTTAATGTGCAATAACCTTTTTCCTCAAAGATATCCACTACTTTAAAAAATACATCTTTGTTATAGGATGCACGTGCTACCACATCTCCTATTTTGATTTTTGCCATTCTTTTTTCCCCCCGTTTTCCTATATTTCACCTTTGATAAGCTTATTACATAATATGATGGTAGGAGGGGGGATGTGAGCATATATGTAATGAGGTGAAAAAAATGAATGTTGCCGTAGTTCCTGCAAAAAATGAGCAGGGAAGAATCGGCAAGGTTCTCACTTTGCTGCAGCAAACATCGGTAGAAAAAATCGTTGTTGTGGTAAACGGGTCAAAAGATGATACCATGCAGGAAATAAAGGCATTAAATATGGAAAATGTGGAAATTCTTTATTTTGCATCGGAGTTGGGTATAGATGTTCCAAGAGCGATAGGAGCCTACCAGGCTTATACGGGCGGTGCTACTTGTGTGGTTTTTGTCGACGGTGATTTGGTGGGAAATATACGCATTCAGATAAATGAGCTTATATATGCGGTAACAACGAATATGACGGATTTAGCCATGACTGACTGCTATCCCGAATTAGATTACAGCAGCAAGTTAGCCGAACAGACTCTATTTTTTAGAACATTGTTGAATTTAAACTTGGGTTTTTACGATAAAATCGGAGTAGCCACACCTTCACATGGCCCTCATGCCGTTTCACGTAAGCTTTTAGAACTTATAGATTTTCGGGATTTTGCCGTACCACCGGTCGTTTTAGCTTTTGCCGTACGGCAGAAGCTTTCCGTTGACGTACCAACAAAGCTGCCTCAAAAACAGCTTGGTTCAAAAATACGAAATTACTCTCACGCAAAAAAAATAGCAGATACAATAATTGGCGATACTATAGAAGCCATAAACTATTTTAGCGATAAGCCTAGAACCCGCTGTTATTTAAACAAAGAATACCAGGGTTACAACCCTTTTAGACGCTTTGATATATTGGAGAAATTCTTGGCTGTGAATTAAAATAATGAAAGCGGCATTTTCTTTGCGTAGAAAATGCCGCTTGATTTCTATTTGGTATACTTGTCAGCTACTTTAGTGGCACCACAGGCGTCAGGCTTGATTTTGACCTTGAATCCGCTGCCCATGACCCAGCCCACGACTTCTCGAATAAGCTCTTTTGTATCACCGTTTTGACCTATGTCCACATGGATTTCTACATCCATATCCTTATAGCGGGTCTTTGACATCTCTTCTTTTAACTGAGTTACCGCATCCAACGACATAGAAGTTTCTGTAAATATTTTATGGCGTAAGTTTTTAACATGTGACATGTACTTTCTGTAGTAATAGTAGCGGGCACCCTTCCCGACTCGATGAATTATCACGGCAGTAACAAAGCATGATTCTTCTCTGGACTGGGAATCGGTACCGATTATAAGCTTATATGATGTAGAAGGTTCTTCTTCCATAAAAGCTACAATATCCTGAACCATTTCTTGAATAGACATTTTTCCTTTTGTAGGGTTAATAAAGTTCATGATTATCATCCCATCCTTAATACAAAGTAGATATTTACTGCCTTTTATATATTACGAGCATCAAAAAATTTTGTTGCATAAACTAGCTCATATGTCTTTGCAGTTCTTCAGCAAGCCTTGCATATTCTTCAATCGAGAGAGTTTCACCTCGGCGCAGAGCATCTATACCCGCTGCTTCTAATGCTTTATCTATAATGTCAAGGTCTGTGCCGGCAAGAGCTAGTCTGCTCTTTAGAGAATTTTTTATAGTCTTTCTTCGCTCACCAAAGGCTGCCTCAACCACCTTGAAAAAAAAACTTTCATCTTTAAGCTGAACCCTCGGTTCCTGCCGCAGCGTCAATCGCACCACGGCCGATTCCACCTTCGGCGGCGGCAGGAACGATTCCCTGCCTATTGTACATATCATATTTACATCAGCATACAGCTTAACCGCAATGGAAAGAATACCGTAATCCTTCTTGCCCGGGCAAGCCGTCAGGCGCTGAGCTACTTCCTTTTGAACCATCAGAACTGCAAGCGTTACCATGTTGCGATTTTCTATGATTTTCATAATAATCGGATTGGTAATATAATACGGAAGATTAGCTATCACCTTAAACCTGCCGCCAAAAAGGCTTTCACTCATTTTCTCCAAATCTAATTTTAGCACATCTTCTTCTAATATACAAATATTTTTGAAATCTCTGGTCAAATCATCCAGCACCGGTATTAATTGTCTGTCTTTTTCAACAGCTACCACACGCTTGGCCCTTGTGCCAAGCTCTAGAGTAAGCACTCCCAGCCCCGGACCTATCTCCAGCACCTCATCTTCCGGCGAAAGCTGTGCCGCTTCGATCATGGATAAAAGCGGCCGACTATCTATTAAAAAGTGCTGTCCCAGACGCTTATCGGCCTTTATATTATACTTTTTCATTATGCTTTTCGTATCAATGGCTTAACTCCTCCTTCAAAAGGCTATATCTGCCAGTTGTTATGAAAAAAAGATAGGTTAACCTATCTTTTTTTCATAACGTCTAACTCTAAATTCAACACCAAGTTCTTCGGCAAGCTTGCGGCACTTGTCGATGTCTATTTCCGGTATATCTACTACCGATACCACTACTTTAGGAACATAATTTTTAGATTTACGGATAAATTCTAATATGGAATAAAACGCATCCTCCCCATGCTCGGGATGACATATTTCATTGTACTTTTCTGCATTTTCCGCATTCAGACTTACGGAAATAACATCTACCAAGCCTTCAAAATGCGGCGTCACATCTTCTCCATAAATCAGGTTGGCCTGACCGTTAGTATTGATTCTTATAGGCACATTTGGATAGTTTTTTTTCAGGTGCTTGGCCACATCGACCACTACTTGTATCCGCAAGAGAGGCTCACCATATCCGCAAAAAACCACCTCTTTATACTCAGTAGGGTCACCTATTGCATCGATGATTTCCTTGGTCGTGGGTTCTTTATCCAATATCAGATTGCATCCTCCCACATCAGCTCCATATTGTCGTATACAAAATTCGCAATTATTTGTACACCTGTTAGTAATGTTTAAATACAGCGAATCCCCCAATTTATAAGATATCATTCCTTTTGCACCGTCCAATAAAATTAAACATTAAAATATTATAAATTGATAACAAGCCTATTTTAACATAATCATCGTGAAATGACAACAAATAGTGGTTATATTGGCTATATAAAGCATTTTATGTTTTTTAATGAGGCAGATTAAATAATCTGTTAAAGTTAGAGTAAGTAGCCGCTCTTACTTCTTCAACAGATATTTCGCGAAGGTTTGCCATTTGCCCGGCAATGATTGGAATACGTGTGGGATCATTGCGCTTGCCTCTGTAGGGTTCAGGCGAAAGATATGGACAATCGGTTTCAAGGAGAATCCTGTCCAGCGGGAGCTTTGAAGCTACTTCCTTGGGCTTTTTGGCGTTTTTAAATGTGATAACTCCCCCGAAAGAAAAATAAAATCCCAGTTGGATAAATTCCTGTGCCATTTCAAGACTGCCTGAATAGCAGTGCATCAAGCCTTTGGCAGGTAGAGTTTTTTTAAGTATTTCGGCGGTATCTTTATGTGCCTCCCGGTTGTGGACTACTATGGGAAGATTTAAGCTTTTTGCAAGCTCTATCTGCTCCTCAAAAACTCTTTGCTGTATATTGCGCTCGGAAATATCGTAATAATAGTCAAGGCCAATTTCACCTATGCCGATTACCTTTGGATTGCCTGCAAGCTCTTCAAGTTCGTTTATATAGTTTTGTTCGACTTTTTGAGCTTCATGAGGGTGAACCCCTACACATGCATATATAAAGTCATATTCTTGTGCAAGTTTCACGGAAAATCGGCTGGAAGCTATATCCGAGCCGGCATTTACAACTATTATGCCGGCTTCTTTTATCTTTGCAAGAACTTCCTGTCTGTCACCGTCAAAGGCCTCATCATCTAAATGTGCATGTACATCTACAAACATTTTTTCACCTACCTCATTAAGCCTCTTTTATTCCTGCATTAAATGCCCTGATATTTAATTCGTGAAATCTTTCGGGCAGGTAATCTTTTATTATGCTTATCCAGTCTAAATCTAAAAGCCCCAATCTTTTTACCGCTGCTCCAAGCAGTACCATATTCTGAACCTTTATGTTGCCAATATTATTCGCAATTTCAGATGCTTTTATGACTACAGTGTTGGGAACGGTTGATTTGAGCATCTTTAATGCTTGTTTTGGATATTTTTCATTTCCGGTCAAAACCGGCAGTGAATAGATTTCATAGTCGTTTACTATGAGGGTTCCATCAGATTTTAGGTAATTCAAATATCTTATTGCCTCAATTTTTTCAAAAGACAATAACACATCAGCCTCTCCTGAGCTTATAATTGGCGAGTAGACCTTTTCTCCAAATCTTATCTGGGTATTGACGCTGCCGCCTCTCTGGGCCATGCCGTGAATCTCCGACATTTTCACGTCAAATCCCAGCTGCAGCAGACCTTCGGCAAGGATTTTTGAAGTTAAGATAGTACCTTGACCACCAACACCTACTAATATAAGGCTTTTTGTCATCTTACTCACCCGTCCTTTCAATGGCATCAAATCTGCAGACCTGCATGCAAAGGGTGCACCCGTTACAAGAAGCCTGATCTATCACCATTATGCCATCTTTAAATGCAATGGCGGGACATCCTATTTTAAGGCACATCTTGCATTGTGTGCATTTATCCGTATCTATGCTGCATTTGAGATTTGCTCTGTTTTTCTGAACTTCTTTTAGCAGCGCACAGGACCTCTTGGCTATGATAACAAAGGGCTCAGTAGCTTCATAGGCCTTTTGAAGTGCTTCCTGTGTTTCTAAAAGGTTGTAAGGATCTACTACTTTGATATTCTCATCCTTCACCCCAACGGCTTTGGCAATCTGTTGTATGTCAATTATCGGTGCGGCCTCACCGCTGAGAGTCTTGCCTGTACCCGGGTTTTGCTGATGGCCGGTCATGGCAGTTATGCGATTATCCAAGATTATCATAGCTAATTTACTTTTATTATAAACGGCATCCACAAGACCTGTAATCCCTGAGTGGAAAAAAGTGGAATCTCCCATACATCCAAAGACTTTCTGGTTTTTGCCTGCCTGTTGGAAAGCCTTCTCAAAGCCAATACCTGCCGATATGCCGGCTCCCATACAGATTACGGTATTTGTTATATCAAGTGGCGGCATTACAGATAGACTGTAGCACCCGATGTCCCCTGTCACTACAACATCTTTGTATTTCTTCAGGGCATAAAATATGCCTCTGTGCGGACATCCGGCACAAAGCACCGGTGGGCGTGTGGGTATTGGTACATCAAGGGTATATACGGTTCTTGATTTTTCCGGTTTGAGAGCTTTCTCAATGATTTCCGGATTTAGTTCACCACATATGGGCAAGATATCTTTTCCAATGCAATTTATGCCTAAGGATTTTACAAAGGTTTCCAGATAAGGTTCGTTTTCTTCTATGATATATAATGTTTCCACACTTTCCGCAAATTCCCGAATAAGCCTTTCAGGCAGCGGGAAACTAAGGCCTATCTTTAAATAAGATGCGTCATCTCCCATAACTTCTCGGGCATGTTGGTAGGAAATGCCGCTGGTTATAATACCGATTTTGCGGCTGCCCCATTCAATGCGGTTTAAAGGAGTTTCATCGGCGTAATCTCTAAGTTGTGCAAGTTTTTCTTCTACTATATGGTGTCTAATCTTTCCAAAGGCCGGTATCATGCAGTATTTTTTTACATCTTTTTTATATTCTTTCACACCTACGTCTTGCCTAGTGCCGATATTCACTACCGATTTGCTGTGGCAAATGCGGGTGGTTACCCTAAGCAGCACGGGCATATCATATTTTTCACTTATTTCAAATGCTGCTTTTGTATAGTCCAAACATTCCTGACTGTCCGAAGGCTCTAGCATGGCTACTTTAGCATGCACGGCATAATAGCGGTTGTCCTGTTCGTTTTGTGAGCTGTGAAGCCCCGGATCATCCGCAGTTACAACCACCATACCTCCGTTGATTCCCGTGTAGGCCAAGGTAAACAGCGGATCTGCAGCTACATTTAAGCCGACATGTTTCATGGCAGCCAAAGCTCTAGCCCCTGCGATAGCCGCTCCGCCTGCAACTTCGACGGCAACTTTTTCATTTACAGACCATTGTGAGTATATCTGCTTGTATTTAGCAATATTTTCTAAGATTTCAGTGCTGGGTGTGCCGGGATAGGCGGCCGCCACCTCACATCCTGCTTCATAGGCTCCCCGAGCGATAGCTTCATTGCCCGTCATTATCTTTTTCAATGGCTCTCCTCCCTTACTATAAAAACAAATTTAAGTCTGCTGTAAAAGCAGGCCTTCGACTGCCTGTAAGGCAACGACTCTGTTGTATGAAATTATCGATTATATACACAAGTTTTCCACATATTATTCACATTTCCACAAGTTATTCACAGTTATTGTGGATAAGTGTATGAAACTGTGGATAAATCAAGGCGGAGTCTGATTTTTTACTTTTAGAATCCGCATTGATTGAAAATTTGTGGGGTGGTGGAGCAGAATTATTTTACTTTTGCTCCGGAGGCGATGTTTGGATCTACTGTAATGAGTGTCAGGTTTTGTTCGTCGGATGCAGCCAGCAGCATGCCTTGAGATTCTATGCCGCGGAGTTTTGCAGGTTTTAAATTAGCTACTACCACTATTTTTTTGCCCACCAGTTCCTCCGGTGTATAATGTTTTGCAATTCCCGCTACTATCTGGCGCTTTTCCTCTCCGATTTTTATCTGCAGTTTCAAGAGCTTGTCAGCTCCCTTTACCTTTTCTGCTTCCAAAACTTCGGCTATGCGAAGCTCAATTTTTGCAAACTCTTCAATAGAGATAGTGTTTGCACCTTCTTCTTTTTTATCTGCTTCGACTTCTTGTTTTTTGGGCTGCTCATTCTTTTGATTTTGCTGGAAGGCTGCATGCTCTTCTTTGCTTTCTTCAATCCTCGGGAAGATAATTTCCTTTCGCAAAACTTTAATGCCTGACGGGAGTTTGCCCCACTCTTTTACACTTTCCCATGTATAAAGACTGCTGTCTGTTATGCCGAGCTGGTCGAAAATTTTTGTTGAGATATTTGGCATAATGGGCAAAATGTGGACGGCAACAACCCGCAAAGCCTCTGCCAGATTATACAAGACTGTGCCAAGTCTGTCCTTCTTGCTGAGGTCTTTAGCTAAACTCCACGGTACGGTTTCGTCGATGTATTTATTGGCCCTGCCTATAAGTTTCCAGATTTCTCTAATTGCTGCATTGAGCTGCATGCTGTTTACAAGGGTTTCCTGAGTATGCGGTAATTTTTCCGCCATGTCTATGAGTTCATCATCAGGGCTTTCTGAAAGTCCCGGAGCAGGTATAACCCCGTTGCAAAACTTTTCGATCATGGTCACCGTTCGAGAAAGTAAGTTGCCTAAATCATTTGCAAGGTCTGTGTTGTATCTTGCGATAAGATTGGCTTCACCTACAGACGCATCTTGGCCGTAGGGTATATCGCTCAAAAGATAATATCTTACAACATCAGGCCCGTATTTTTCCGCAAGGGCAAAGGGGTCTACTACATTGCCCAAGGTTTTAGACATCTTTCGGCCGTCAGGACCCATGAGGAATCCACCTACATTAAGATTTTTATAAATCGGAATACCTGCAGCTTTAAGCATGGTAGGCCAAAATATGGCATGGGGTTTGATGATGTCTTTGCCCACAAGATGTGACGCATGCTCCCAGTAGTGCTTATATTTTTCTTTATCGGGATATCCTAATGCAGATACATAATTTATCAATGCATCAAACCAAACATATGTGACATGGCTTTCATCCCACGGCAGGGGTATTCCCCAAGATACACGCTCACGAGGTCTGGATATGGATAAATCTCCTATCGGCTCTGAGAGGATGGAAAGAACTTCGTTTCGGTAGCCTTCGGGTCGAATGAAATCCGGATGTGCCTTTATATGGTCCCTTAGCCATTCTCGGTATTTTTCCATGCGGAAAAAATAGTTGCCTTCACGCCGCTTTTCAGGAACCATACCGTGGTCCGGACAGCAGCCGTCCACCAGTTCTTTTTCGGTGAGGAATCGCTCACAGCCGACACAGTAAAAACCTTCGTATTCTCCATAGTATATATCTCCTGCATCATACACCTTTTGAAGGATGTATTGGACAACTTTTTTATGTCTTGGCTCGGTTGTCCTGATGAAATCATCATATTCTATGCAGAGCTTTTCCCATGCTTCTTTAAATCGAGTACTAACACGGTCTACAAAGGCCTGAGGTTCTTCTTTCGCTTTTTTGGCTGCCTGTGCAATCTTCTCTCCATGTTCATCTGTGCCGGTCAAAAAATAGGAATCATATCCGGCAAGGCGGTGCCACCTATTTAGAAAGTCCGCTATAACAGTGGTATAAGCATGGCCGATATGGGGTTCGGCATTAACATAATAGATTGGGGTTGTAACATAAAAAGTTTTTTTGCTCAAGTTTTTCGTCCTCCTTTGAACAATGTTGTTGTTGTGTGGGGCTGCAGGTAATGCCGCTTGCTCAGAATTCTTTTTCGGCATCTCTGGTTTAGTTTTATTAGAGTATAAGTTCCGATTTAACTTTTGCCGTACAATATTAATGTTGGAAAAAAATGATTCGCTCTCCGGTATTACCTGTAACCTTGATTTTTAACTTGTTTTAATAGCAAAAACCCCCGCCCCCAATAAAAAGGGGCGAGGGACTCTCGCGGTACCACCCAAATTCGCCTAATAAAGGCCTTTGCCAGGTGCGGGAACATTTACTCTATACTCTATAGATGCCATAAGTTTCATAAATCTTCCGATACCTGAAGGATTTTAACGGTCCTTTCCCGTGACTGCCTACCTATCGGCAGTCAGACTCAGGGGCCATCTTCAGCAAGGTCTTTAGCACCGGCTTTCACCCGTCCCGGCTCTCTTTAAGCCTATCCCTCTTGCCTACTCTTCCCTTCACAGTCTTTGATTTGGCTAATTACTTGGATTAATCAAATTTATATCACATTAGGGCAAGAAAGTCAAGGAGGCTGAAGCTTAAATACCTAAAAGTAGTGTAGAGAAATCAAATATATGTGACACGCCTCTGACATTTTTAGTACATATAAAGGCTCCTAGCGCATTTAGCTAAACCTATTGTTAAAAATTTCCCTTGATTAAGCAAGGCAGACTTAAATAATGTTAATATTGAGATTACAATTTGCATGTTAATTCGGATATTTTACATATAATCTAATGTTAGTCCATGATGCTACTGGTGAATTATCTGCATTTGTTATTCCTTGAATGCTAGGACAGTCATTCCATGTATTGCCAAAATCATTTGATACTACAAAATAGGTAGAAGTAGATACGCTACCTGGAATGTGGCGCGGAGCAAGATATTCTGCAAAAAGAGGTGCCACACCCTCCCACACAGGGTCATAAGTTATATGACCATTAATGATGTAATTAGGGTCATACAGTTGTGATGGGTCAGCGCCAATATGTGCAATAATGCCCCATTGGTCACGGCCGATGAAAGAATCCTGAGAAAGATTATAATTTAAATACTTAGCATGATTTGCAGGCACAAACTGAAAACCACCGCGTAGATTTGCATTGTTGGTGAATCCAATTTTTGGACTTGTAGAAAAACAGATAACTCCTGGGTGTGCTGCGCGCAAACGACCTACCTCAGCATACTCGCTACCTCCAAAGCGACCTGTTCCTTGGACACGCTGAATAATGTCCGCAATGTGTTTAATTGTGCCATTAGAGTACTTTGCTATGACACGACCATTATTGATTTTAGTAATGCCTGCTACCGTATCGCCAGCAGCCCAGTTTTCGAACTCAATATAATCAAGTGTCCCATTAGTTGTTATAGGCTGATACACTTCAATCAGTAAACGTTTGGGCACTGCTTTGCTATAATCATCATTATAATAATTGTCCAGCGACTCCCATGTGCCGCTGCTATTTAGATATTTAACTGGATTACCTACATAAGGCGCAGTAGAGCCTCCAAAAATATTTACTCCACCAGGCACCGATGTATAAATCATTGAATTGCTATAAGAGCCGCCAGCGTATATGTAGTCTTCATTTATGCCCACGCTAATTTGTTTTGGTTTCCATGCAGTAGGATTTAAAACATCGTAGCTTGCTCGAGGACCAACTTTTAAATGTAGTGCATTAACGCCAATTGCGGTTACACATGAAAAAGTTCCATCAGATGCTTTGTCATAGTGTGCTGCCCAAAAACCATCGGATGATTCTTTGGCTAATGTTGCAGGGCGATACACTTTACCAATTACGGTATGTTTTCCCTGCTTATTTACTACACTCACAACTCCATCTGCAAAATTTTCTATATATATTTTGTGTTTAAGCTCTAAGTTTGGAGAATTTTCATCTGCTACGACCTCAGGGATAGATGCATTCGTAAAGTTATTTGATGCTGCAAAAACCGTAAATGTCGACGTAAATGCTGCAAGGCAAATAATCGACAAGAATACTGCCATTTTAGTTACCTTTTTCATATATGAGTTTCCTTCTCTCTTATAAGATATTGCCTGCACAGCTCATTGTACTGCGTAGGTTTATTAATTTTTAGCGATAAGACATCGATAAACTGGCAAATATAATTATCTAACTCCACGTTGGTAAAGGCGAATGCTGCAATTTCTCTAAAAATTGATGCGATATTAGTATGGCAATTCGGAAATACAAATTCATCAGTGGGCATCTCGAAATTCTCCTCAATAAAATGGAAAAATTCATGAATGAGAAGAGCTTGCTCTACCTTCTGCACAGACCCTAATAGTTCTTCTGCTTGATCATCTTTCTGAAAAAGAGTTAGAGCAAATTGATCATCCCAAAGTATTTGTTTGGTATCAATATCATAGTATGCTTTTTCGCTGACGTTTTTCAGCCTTAATGTTTGAAAAGTTTGTATTTCGGAAACACCGTAATCTATAAGCTCGCTTTGTATATTTTCATTTTTCAATGGATATTTACTTGCCAAAGTTTGTCCGTATTTTACACTTTCATTATACAGCTGCTCCAATTTTCTAGATTCTATTCGAGCGTACATAGGTGAAGACAGCCAAAGACAAAAATCTAATATTTTCACATTCACCGTTTCTTTATTCCACACTATGTTCACAACCAACGCTTACCCGGTATGGCACCTTGATTTACAAGAGCACTCTGAAGTTCAGATACTTTCACGTCAGCAAAATCAATGTTTTGCTTAACACTAAGGGAAGCAGCTAACCCCGCAGCCTCACCTAGTGCCATGGCAGTTGCAGAAATTCTAGCTGAAGCCAATGCTTCATGGGTTGCAGAAATGCATCTACCGGTAACAAGCAAATTCTTGATTTCGATTGGCACCATAACACCATATGGAATATCATAGCAACACTCTTTTTCTTTTCTTATCCAATTAAGTTTGTTGCCAGCTGGATCATGAATATCAATTGGAAAAGCGCAAACTGCCACACTTCTTTCACTACATGTATTGTGAATAACATCATCGTCAGTTAGAGTTTCCAATCCTTTTATGCGGCGACTTTCTCTTATGCCTATCATAGGAGCAATATTTCTTATATAGCAGTGCTCAAAGCCAGGTACATATTTTCTGAAAAACTTCAGTAGTTCTTTTATTTGCTCGTGTAAAAGAAATTCTGCAAAGGTGAGATCTTTAACATTAATAGCAGAAAGTTTAGTAACTCGTGTCATATTTACTAATACTTCACCCGGATGTACACTCTGGAAGAATAGCACTCTATCTCGGGGTATTGATAAATCGCCATTATTTTTAGCTTTAACAACCAAGTCGAAGAACCCCGAGACAGCTACGTAGTCATGAAGATTGCAATTCTTATTTAAAATGAATTGCTCGGGATTTTGATAAACATAATCTATTACTTTTTCCAAATCTACCTCTGCAAGAGTAAAAATAAGTGTCATGGGTTGAGTTAGATTGTCACTGGTGCGACCAAACCAGAAATCTGCTTTACACATGGCAGCTAAATCCCCATCCCCTGTGGCATCAATAAAAACCTTAGCTTTATAAGTAGCTAGCCCATTTTTGTTTACTACAGTAACGCTTTTTACACAATTATCTTCGCGTTCCACTGAGTAAATATAACTATGCAGAAGGGTAGTGATACTCTTTTCATTATCTAGCATTTCAAAGTATACCAACTTAAGTATTTCTGGATCTATAGGAGTAATAGTTGAAACCATCCCAATTGGATCTGGAATATGTCCCAATGTTGCATCTTTTTGAGCTAAACGATCTATAATCTCTTGAGGAATACCTTTAATGATTTGTTTTGAGCCTGAATGGAAGGTCATAATGGGACCAACCATCGCTGCAGTGTTCGTCCCACCGGGATAAGCATTTTTATCTATGAGCAGAACACTCATGCCATTGCGAGCTGCGGAAAGCGCCGCAGCAATGCCGCTTGTCCCTGCCCCTGCTACGATCACGTCATAATTTTTTTTCATAGATAAAACCTCTCCGTTCTTCTTTAAATATCATCATTTTTATATACTTCTATATCTACTTCAAAGGTTCTTGGCCAGGGCAACCTTTTTTTAAAATCTCTAGTTTCAATTGGCAAAAATCTTCTTATGAATTGCCTGTTCTTATCAAATTGGTAATTTAACATTTTGTTTGCCCTGGGAAGATCTGTAATGTTCCAAATATCTTGGCCAGCTAGCTGTAGTTCTTCTTGCAGCTCTTGACGTATAAACGCTTGATAAATAAGATCATCTAGTAAGCGTTCGGTGGTAAAGCGTTTATTTGCTGGCGTATTTTGACCATCTGCAGCTATTATCTGCGCAAGTATGGTACCTAGTGAATTACTGGCAGTATTCCAGGCAGCATAACCATATAATCTAGTAAGAGGTATCTTAGCAGCAAGAGCCTCTAAAAAAGCTAAATCTCCGCCATTGGCATATACAAGATCTAACAAATAACAGCATTTGCCCTTCTCTATCTGCTCTAAAATTTTGTTGATCATAAGTGTTCGTTGGGTAGGAGTATAATCAACCATTGGCAATTTTTCCGGACAATAATCGCCTTGCTGGTCTGCCGGGGGTAATATGAATAAGCAATTTTTGGCATGAGGATCATATATTATATTCATCATACTCATATGACTTGCAAGATTCTCTATAAATGGGCGATCTTCATACCGGGCAGTAAAATAACGATTCTCTGATAGCCACTGTATGTCACAAGTCGTCTGCCTCTGAGGTGCAATAGCTTGGACAGTAAGCTCCATACCCGCTTCATCTGTGCCATTATGGATAAATACCCTATTTTGTAAACCATATTCATTAATCGTCTTTCTGATAATGTCTTGTTCAAAAACCTGTATCGCATCTTCCGAACAATCTTCTTGCAAAATAACTAATTGCTCTAAAATTCCTTGACTTACCAAAGAGATGCATTCCATATTAATCGTATGGTTGCGACGTCTTACCTCTAAAAATTCATTCAGGATTGATGATGGAATTTCTTTTGTCAAATGAGCTAATTGAGCATTTGCTCTCTCTTTTTCCTCTTGTTCACCTATTATTGATCGATATTTTAATTGAGAATACTCCGTGATCTTTTGCCACCAAATCTGACTTTGTTTGTCAACTGCGCTTATTGAAATACGCATCAAAACGTTAAAAGCAAAAATTCGCAATTGAGGATTAGCTTTTTTAATATCTTTTAATAGCATTAACTGTGACTGAGCTTCAGAAAGAGATTTTGTGTTAGTGCGTGAGGCAATTAATCCACCATACACAAGCTGATCTATTGAAACAACCAAAACATCTGCATCGCTACAATTTATTTTTAACCAGTCAGCGATTGCCCTACTATTGGAAGGTGTTTTAAAAAAGTCCATTATGTCTATGGGGGGCTCGATCAGATTAACCCCTCTCAAATTTGCAAGCTGCTGAGGAAACCGATAATTGCAAGGTCGCGAGTCTAATGGCAATAAACAAATCTTCATTACATAATCACCTATCATTTATCAATTTGATTGCGAAATTCAGCCACAGAACGGGCAATGCTATCGGCTGTTTTGCCAGTAACTACAGCACCTAGCATTATGCCTGCAACACCACATTGACAAAGAGCTGAGACTTCTTCAGGCAAAATAGCCTTTTGAGTTGGCACTACTACCGGAATATCAGTGCCGCAACAGATATTATGATATCGCAATAAATCTTTTGCAGTTAAAGGTTGTCCATAAGCTTGAGGTTCTACAATAGAGGCTTCCAGCACATCAATACCAATGCTATTAAAGGCTTTTATATCATCCAATGTGTAGCTATAATCAATAGCAATCATTTTAGATAATGACTCACTTTGTAACACGATTATAGGCGTATGATGAGCATAGAGCGAAACAAATTCAAATCCAGCTTGAACCACATGCTTAAAATCATTCCTAGCAGACTGCACATCGCCACCTAATACTATGCCACACGGTCCTTTGGCTTCTGCAAGAATTATATTTAGTTGGTCTTTTTCTCTTTCAAAATTATAAAAAGTCGTTTTGCTAGCGCGATGTTCCACATTAATATGCACTTTTAAAACATCTGCGCCATTTTGCCATGCTGCCCTAGCAAGAACTGGGTCGTTAGATGGCAAACTCATAATAAGAGTCATCTTAGGATCTTGTAAAAGTTTAACAAATCTGTTATTCATAATACACCTCTCATTTCCTGGGTTGAACAATAACTACTACCGGTTCATCTTGTTTTAAGCCTTGCAATTCAATTTTAATAAGCTCCTTAATTTTTTCAAAATCAAGGATAGTTGAAAAGTCGGCAATGCGACTTTTATATAGAACGAAGACTTCGGGAATAATCATGCCTGCGTCATTATATATTGAGTTTTTCTCGATAAAAGCTGGGACTTCATGATCAGCTTTATGCATAACTGTTTGGAGTGCAGCTCCTGAACACTGCAGTTTAATGATGCCAAAATTGTCTATGACGCGATAATGGCAGCGTTGTCGGGTGAAAATGCCAAACAAGCCTTTTACTGTTTCACAATGCTGATAAACTAGCAAGCCATCAGTTGCTGCTACGAGTTTAATCTCATTTACATCTGTTTTAAATGATTCGGCTGCCTTCTGGGCAATTTCACTTTTGCTAAGTGGTTTTAAATTTGTAACGCTTGTATCCATGTGAAAGGCGCCAGTTGCTGTAGCTCTGAGGATATTTTTTGAATTATCTATTTCTATTTGCACCTCAATTGTTTCCGGAGCTGCTCCCATAGATTCCAAACGTCCAATCGCTTCTTTACGTATTGAAATAATATCATGCTCGGTAGGATTGACGACTGTACGCTCTACACTATCACGTAACATAGCTAATGCCACGCCAATGGCAGAAATTATTTCAGCATTCTCGGCAATAAGATACTTCATCTCCATATTTTTGCTAAGCCACGGTACAACTGTTGTTGCTCCTCCTCCACCGCCGACCAAAGATACAAGTTCTTTATCCAATTTATATTCATCTAAAAGATCTTCTACTATTGGACGCACTTTAGATATAGCCTTATTCAAAATGCTATAAGCTAATTCTTGACCACTTATCCCTAAACTTTTACCTAATTGATCAAAGGCATTGCGCACAGCTGCTTCATTGCCATAAGCATAATCACCAGGTCTTGTCATACCTGCCACAATAGATGCATCAGTAAGTGTTACAGCAAATCGTTTACCTTGCGGATTAACTGCAACAAGATAATCGTCAGGATCAGACTCCATTGGTCTAATAAATGCAGGAGTTACCTGTGCAATCTCTTTCTCATCACAAAAAGCAAGGTAGCTCAAACCGGCGATATGTGCGCTTCGAGGTCCAACTTCAGTAACTACCCTATCTCGAATGCGTACCATAGAACCTCCGCCTATACCGACAGTTCTAGAATCAAGAGTTTTTAAATAAGTTAAATGTCCACCTATATTAGCGCTTTTGATCATGGCTTTGCCGTTTTTGATGGCTGCTATATCAGTACTTGTTCCTCCGACTTCAAGAAATACTCCATCGGAAATCTTGGTATACATAATAGCTGCTGCAATACCTGCTGCAGGTCCTGACAGCATCGTAAGAATTGGTCGCTTTTTCATTTGTTCAAGATCCATAACCCCTCCGTCGCTTCTCATAATCATCAGAGGGGCAGTTATGCCGCTTTCCTTAATGCTTTTATCAGTTAGCTCTGCTGTAGATGTCATCTTTGGCAGGATACTGGCATTTATAACTGCTGTGCGAGTGCGCACCTTAAGTCCGTATAGTTGAGAAATTTCATGGCTAGCTGTTGCAGGCAAACCTTTTTTATAAGCTATCTCAAGGACAAGCTGCTCATTACTAGGATCGTCTACACTAAAAGCTTCACTAGCTACAATAACCTCGCAACCTTCTTCTATTAATGTTTCAATTGCTTGTTCAATCTTGGATAAATTAAAATTTTTTTCACTCGAATTAATAAAGACATGGCTTGTATGAAGTATTTTTCCGGGACTGAGCACGATATCCTTTATGTGTGTGTCGGCTTTTGCCTTAAACGCCTCTAATCCTTTTCCCATGCCTACAATACCAACCTTGGCAACATCTCCTTCTAGCAATGCATTGGTTGCCTGAGTCGTGCTATGAGCTACAAAAGAGACATCCTCTGGTATTGCTCCGGTTTTCTTCATGACATCTTTAAATACCTTAATAATCCCATCTGATATAGAATTTTCTGATGTATGTGTTGTAGGAGTAACAGCATGTGCCACAACAAGATTTTCAGGAGCTTGAATAGCTACTGCATGTGTAAAAGTGCCACCAACATCTATGCCAATGCGTATGAATTGCTTGCTCATCTTTCTATGATCCTCCAATATATTGTGATAAGGCAACCCATATTTGATTGAGTTGCCTTTAATCTGCTTTGACTAAGAGGCTGTCTCAGCACTAAGCTTTGTCTAGTTTTTGTCTTAGAAATACAAGATGCCTGCTATAATTAACCCCATTATTGCACCGACCCAAGCATAGGGCAAGGTTTTTCTGAGAATATCATTTACATCGGTTCCAGTTGCAGTAGCAGTCCAAACATTATGGGTGTTTGTAGGATCACATATACCTTGAAGCTGTCCAGTAGACATAAGGGCAGCCATTAAAGCCATGGCAGGTATTTTCCCAGTCGCCATCATAGTAGCACCTATACCCAAACCAAGTCCCCAAACATTCAGCGGTCCGCGATAAAGTGCTAGCGGCGCTAAAATTGCAAAGAAAATTATATATCCAATACCTGTTGTTGGTAAAATTCTTGCCAGCTGAGGACCAATGTGCTGGGTAACTCGCGGATCCATAACTACTTTAAGCAACATACCAATTCCAATAATGAGAAAAATAGCACCTGCAGAAGTTGAAATTCCATCTGTTATAGATTTTGTAAGTTGGTTAAATGTGTCTTTGTTAGCAGTAGTAATCATACAGTAAATGATAGCAGTTACAAACCCAGTTATAATATCCACATGAAGACCAATTACCATAATAAGAGGAACTATAGGGGTTAACATAGCAAGGACATTCACATTATTTGGAGCAGAATCAGTATTTTGCGAAATTTCTGGAGTTGGCCATGCTATTTTCTTTTTACTAAATAGTTTACCTCCGTGCTGGACATTAATATAGACGAATAAGATGCCGAGTACAAAGAAAATTGCCCCTAAAGGGAATGCAAAGCTGCGAATTTGTTCAACAGTAAGCCCCATAGCGTCGATATATAAACCCCAATTTGCAAGATTAAAGATCCCTCCTGTGCTGAGGGCAAAAAGAAGTATACAACCAGCATCAAGTGGCGTTATTCCTACTGAAGTCATAATGGGCAATACAATACTTCCAATCATGATAACCGATCCGAGTCCACCTAGAGTTGTAAAAAGTAAGCTAAGCACTACAAAAAATGATATGCCTAATACCAATGGACGGTCTCCAGCTAACTCAGATACTTTTCGTATAACAGCTTCAGCGATACCAGTATTTTTAACATATTGTGCAAGAATTGCACCAAAAATTAGTATCATTATAGCAGATGCTAAGCGTACAGGTCCTTCGACGAACATAAGAGTTAGAATACCAGGTTCGCCTTCAACACCATCAACAAAAGGAATTCCCGAAACTAAAGCCATTAAAAATGCCATTAGAGGAAGTGCATAAAGGGCTGACAATTTTTTCGTGTACATTAATACGCTTATAGCAATAAAGATAATAACAAGTAATGCCGTTGTCATAATAATCCCCCTTACAATATTGTTTTAATATTTACATCAGAGCATGAAATAGATAGATTCAAACCATTCAATTTCAGCAACTGTAGCCATGCCTAGTTCAATACAGTTCTCTGCTTCTGGATAGCAGATTATCTGATTTCCTAGTGATCGCACCAGTTGCCTTGTTTCTATTTCAAGCGCTTCTGTACAATATCCAATTAAGATATGGGATACGTCTACAAAGCGTTTAATAGTACTTAGATTCTTTAACAAAAATCTGGAGTCTATAGTTCCATTACAGTTTAGCTCACCACGACAGATTTTACCTGAAAGGATAAGAACAGCTTTATCTATTGCAGATTCATGTAAACATAGAATATTATTTAAGTGCTTACCATGTCCCATAAGGTTTTCACGGGCGGCTATGCCATTAGCTCTGTGATCGATATATGTAAATACCATGAACTGGCGTTCGATAATTTCCTTTAAATTCACACTATGCCAATCATAAAATGTACAACTTTTAACAATTTGCTCATCATGTTTGATTTCAGCCAAAAGACCTATGCCAATGCCAAGCAAATTTATGCAACTTTCAGCAGCCTTCTGCAACTGTTGTATAAGTTGATCAATTACGGGAACCTCTTTATTTAAATAATAAGTAAAGCTATTAAGCTTATTACTTTTGCAATCAGTAATAACAACGCGAATTGTGTTTTTGAATAAATCTACGCCTAGAAACTGACCATAATCCTTATTAATTTCATAGATTGCCGAGCGACGACCGCCAATTGAATCTTCCATACCATTGCAAACTAATAGTTTAAGCTTGAGCAGACTATTAACCGAGGAAGACACTGTCGAATTACTCAGCCCAGTCAGCTCAACTAGTTGTGTCTTGGTTGCTCTCTGCTTAGAAAATAAATTAACTAAAATATTTGTTAAATTTTTTATTTTTAATTGATCTAGCATTTATTCACCAACTATAGCTTATTATTAAGCTCGTAAGAAGTATTTATAATTTAAAATAATTATACTACTATATTTATTTATTGTCAAATTGCTGAAAATACTTCAAATCTTGCTTTCTCTTTAAGTCACATCAATGCCACAATAAACGAATATTAATTGCTATTCCTTGATTATACACTAGTTATGGCATGAGTTCGAGTGTCATTGTCACAATGAGATCGACTCAGAATTTGAAAATACTCCTGCTGCAGAACCACAAATTGTCTTTGAAAGACGTATAGCAATGTAGCTATTAAGACAGGGGTAACGCCATAATAACAATAGCAAGGAATATTATTATACAAACTGTTTATGAGCGTTGTTGTGGGATTGACGTGCACAAAAAACTTATTGTTGCCTGCTTTAGAAACGGGAAAAAAGCAGAAGTACGGGAGCTTATTGGAAACCTATCTATAACATTCTGGAATTACCAAACATTGATGTGATGGTTGTTAATGCACATCACATGAAAACTGTCCCCGGGCGTAAAACTGATATCAAAGATGCTCAATGGATAGCAGATCTTTTACAACATAGTCTTTTAAAGAGTAGTTTTATCCCTGATAAGGAACAACGCGAACTTCGTGAAATAGTACGCTGCCGTAAAAATCTAATCGAAGAGCGTTCAAGAGAACTTAATCGTCTAGAAAAAACCTTAGAAGGTGCTAATATAAAGCTAAGTTCTTTCGCTTCCAGCTTAACCGGTGTAAGTAGCCGTAAGCTGATAGAGCAACTGCTGCCGTAGCCCATTCCATGCTCATTGCAATATACCACATGTTAAAAGATAATGTTCCTTTTAAGGATCTAGGTAGCGATTATTATACAAAGTTCAATAAAGAGAAAAAAGCTAATTATTACTTTAAAAAATTACAAGAATTAAGTGTGTCATTTCCCGTTTCAGTGGCTACCTAAAATATAATTTTTTTTGGGCATTGCTCTTTGAGCTGGTCGAAGGGTGATTAATCAACCACCCTTAGTTAAGTGCGTCTTTGTTTAGGTATATATTCATAACAATGATAGAGTTACTACTTTTTTCATATAGGGTAATGCAGCACAACTTAATTTTGTTTAGAACATCATGTGTACTGCTTCGTTTTGTTTAGCATGACAGAAGCACTGCTTTGTTTACTCGGAATAACGTAGTGTGGGGATTTTTTATAATAAATTAAGAGCCAAGCATGTGCATATTTGAAGTGCTATCACTAGACATGATTCGTCAAAGTCAAACCTGCTGTTGTGATGATTAGCGGCAATTGGAGTTTTAACTTGAAAATAAAGCGCTTTACCGCCTTGTGACTGAACCTTTTCCATGAAATACGTAGCATCATCACTGGCACCAAAATAACTTTCATTTTCTATTCTCGAAAGCCCTAAGTTTTCGCCAACCTGTTTTACTATTTGGGCAAGTTCTTCATCGCCTTTGGCACTTGGTGCAGCACCGGCATCTGTAATATGGCAGCCAAGGCCGTACATCTTTGCACAAGCCTCGAGTATACTTTTTGCCTTCTCCTGCATGTAATCATTTAGGGCTGTGGTTTCGCCTCTTGTTTCGATTTTCATATGGGCACTTCCGGGTATTATATTGGCAGATGTACCTGCCGTCAACACTCCTACGTTTATACGGGTGATTCCATCGCTGTGAGGTGCTATGGCGTGCAGGTTGAGTGCTGCGGAAGCAGCTGCCAATAGAGCATTTTTCCCTTCTTGCGGGCAAGCACCAGCATGAGCAGTTTGACCTATATAATCAATATCTATTTTTGAAGTAGCTAAAAAACCTGTGGTCTTAGCTACAAGGCTTACTGAATCAGTGGCTCCAAAGCCTATATGAAAAGCAAAAAAGTAATCCACATCATCTACAACGCCTGCTTCCACCATGGCTCTGGCACCCCTTACTCCTTCCTCTGATGGCTGGAAAATAAGTTTTATGGTTCCTGATAACTTATCTTTAACTTTCATGAGCATTTCTGCCAAGCCCAGGCCCACTGCTGTATGACCGTCATGACCGCAAGCGTGCATTATGCCGTCATGCATCGAAGCAAAGCTTTCCCTAGATGGTCTGTGCTCATCATCTTGGGCTTCTGTAATACTCAGTGCATCCATATCAAAGCGAAAGGCTACCGTAGGACCCGGTTTATCGGTATGAAGGATTCCAACGACTCCCGGCAGATTTTCCATCATCTCTATGATTTTAGGACTTGCTCCTTCTTTTACTGCCCGCTCTATTTCATTTCGTATTTCCTGCTGCGGGGGCAAGCCCATGATTGCTTCTTCCTTTAGAATTTTTCTGCCAAGTTTCACTTCATAACCTAAGTCCATCAGAATTTTTGCTATTTTACTGCTTGTGCGAAATTCCGTCCAGCCCACTTCAGGGTATTTATGAAAATCTCGGCGATATGCAATTAACTTTGGTTCTATGCTCTTTGCCAATGTTTTTATATCATCCATGCTATTCCTCCTGATGCAAGAGTTCTAAGCTTAATGCTACCAAGGCCTTAATGCCAAAAGGTATGCAGCCTTCATCAAAGATTACGCGGCTATTATGTAGAGGCAGTACTTCCTTGGCATCTTTTGGGGATGAGCCTAGTTTCATATACACTGACGGCACTTTTTGGGAAATAAAGGAAAAATCTTCACCGGAAGTGTCTTGTGAAATGTTTTTTACAGCATTTTCACCTATTTTTTCAGTCAGAATATCTTTTACCCTTTGTGTAAGGCGATCATCATTTATCACCATAGGGTATCCTTTTAAATAATTCATTTCAAAAGAAGTACCATGGGCGTAAGCTATGCCTTGCCCAACTTGATTCATATATTTTCTGATTTCATCTTCATATCCCGGTGTCATGATTCTTACGGTACCTTCCATCTCCACTTTATCACATATAACATTATATCTTTGACCGCCTGTGATTTTGCCTATGGAAATAACTATGCTGTCCCTGGGATCCACTCGCCTTGATACTATGGTCTGCATGCTTGATATTATATCCGCCGCCGCTACTAATGCATCTATTCCTTGATGGGGAGCTGATGCGTGGCCGGATTTACCCGTTACTTTTAAAAAGAACCGATCCGACTTAGCCGAACAAGGTCCGGAGCATAGGCCTATTTCACCCACATAAAGCTGTGGCCATACATGCAGTGCCAAGGCATAGTCTACATCCGGATTTTCGAGTATGCCTTCTTTTATCATCTTCTGAGCTCCACCCTGTGGGCTGCATTCCTCTGCCGGCTGAAACACAAACTTTATTTGTCCCGCGATGAAATCTTTGTATTTTGACAAAACTCTAGCCACGCCCAGCAGTATAGCTGTATGGATATCATGGCCGCAGGCATGCATGATGCCTGGAATTTTTGAGCTAAAAGGAAGCCCGGTTTCTTCCTCCATAGGGAGAGCATCCATGTCGGCTCTAAGCAGCAGAGTTTTTCCCGGATGATTGCCTTCTAAAATCCCAACTACACCGTATCCTCCTACGCCTTCCTGCACGGCAAGGCCTGAGGATTTTAGCTCTTGTGCTACCAGTTTTGAGGTGGCTTTTTCCTCATAGCCCAGCTCCGGATTTTGATGAATATACCTTCTGATTGATATTATATGTTCTAAAACCTCGGATATTTGTTTGTCTAATTCTTTCATATGAGTTCGGCACTCCTTTTTAAAAGATTTACATATAAATGCCTGCTCCCGGCCCTAATGGTAAATCTAAGACCATCCACACTATCAGCTGCAATATCCACACTATCAAAAAAATCAATGCATATGGCAGCATCAAAGACATCAAGGTCCCCATTCCGGCATCTTCATCATAGTATTGAGCAAGACCCAACGCTATGGGGAAGTATGGAAAAAGCGGTGTTATAGGGTTGGTGGAAGAATCTCCAATACGGTATATCACCTGAGTCATTGCCGGAGAATAGCCGAGCAGCATCAGCATTGGTACAAATATGGGTGCAAGTATAGACCACTTGGCGGAGCCGCTGCCGATAAATATGTTTACTATAGTAGAAAGTAAAATTATTCCTATGATTAGCGGCAAACCGGTAAATCCCACAGTTTGCAAAAATTCCGCGCCTTTTACCGCTATTATGACACCTATATTAGTCCAGTTAAAGTAGGCTACAAACTGGCCTATGATGAAAACCAGCACTATATATCCAGACATGGTTTTTACGGCTTCAGCCATAAGCTTTGGTATATCGCCTGCAGTTTTTATGGTGCCGACGGTTTTCCCGTATGCTGCACCAATCGTTATAAAAAACAACATCAGAATGGGAATAATACCGTTTAAAAACGGCGAGGGTATCAGGCCGCCGGTTTCAGCATTCCTTAAAATGGCATTTTTAGGCAGTACTGCAACAGCCAAGATTGCAAGAAATACCAAGGCTGCTTTGCCCGTATTTTTTAGGGCAAGATTTTCAATAGGTGTAAGGTCTTGGTTTTCTGTAACCTTTATCTTGCCTTTGTATTCTCCAAGTCTCGGTGCTATGATTTTTTCAGTGACCCATGCTCCAACAAAAGTGAAGATAAATGTTGAGGCAAACATAAAGTACCAGTTAATAGAGGGGTTGACCTGAATACTTGGATCTATGATTTTTACCGCTTCTTGAGTTATGCCTGCAAGTAGCGCATCAGTTCCGGCTATTATAAGATTTGCAGAAAATCCGGCACAGGCTGCAGCATATCCTGCCATAAGACCTACCAGCGGATTTTTGCCCAGCGAAAGAAAGATGCTTGCCGCAAGTGTCGGTATAATGACTATGGAAGCATCTGATGCAATGTTTCCATTTATACCTACAAACATTACCGCTAAACTAATAGCCCATAAAGGCGCACCATACATGGTTTTTCTCATAAAGGCAGACAGCAAGCCCGCCTGTTCCGCAAGACCGATGCCCATTTGCATAGAAAGCACCAGCCCAAGGGGAGCAAAACCGGTAAAGTTTTTGAGGGCATTTACCAGCATCCACTCTACACCTTCTCGCGTTAAAAGGTTCTTAACCATCACCTCTTCTCCGCTGCCGGGATTTATCGCTGAAATCCCCAGCATAGACAAAATGGCAGATAAGAGCATTATAGCTATCGTCAAGTAGACAAATAAGAAAAACGGATGCGGTAGTTTATTCCCTACACGTTCAACCCAGTCTAAAAACCTCTCGAAACCTCCTTTTGATTTTAATTCCTTTTGAATCATATGCTCTCCTCCTTTTTTGGCCAAATTTTGGTTACATGACCATATATATTTTATTATGAATTCTCTTTTTTTTTCAAAAAATCCTTCTTGCTTTAAAATGTATACAGTATACTTGTTGAATACAAAAAATGACTCTACAGTAAAAGTTATTTTATACATAAAAATTACCGGTCATAAATACCGGCATACTGCTTTTGATTATTATATGAAACATATTATTATGCTGATCATAGCTTTATACACTAAGTTTTATGCAGCATAATCAAGAAATATATAAAAATATAAAGGCTCACTTTGGAAATAACTCTGCGAGCCTTTAATTATACTTCATTTCTTATATCAAGACTTGGTATACTTGACTTGGTCTGCCTTTTCCCGACATTCTTCGGATTCCCACTATCCGAGCCGCTCCTTTTTCCTCCAATTGAGCAAGGATTCGCCGGGCACTTCGCTGGCTGATGCTCATGCATGTGCTCAACTCTTTAGGTGTTACCTCGTTTTTTCCTAAACGGCGCATGGAAGCTTTAAGTTTATTAAGATTGACTACATTCATATTTAATTTTTTTGCAAGTTCTTCTAAGTTTAAATCAGAAAGGGGTTCAGTATTTAATCTGTTTTCTCGAATAGGCCCGACAATCTTACCTTCTTCGGTAACCAGAAAGCAGCAATCACTGCCGTTTTCCTTTGACAGCCTGACTGCCTGGCGAGCATTAGTTTCAGCCATCTTTGCCGTGCGCCCAAAGCCTATTCCCACAGTTACCTTAAGATGTGTATTAGCTTTTAATGCATGAAGCAGCGGCGAGCCCATGAATATATCGGTAGATTCCTCTAAACATCCCCGAGTTGTTATTATCATAAATTCCGTATCTCCTGTCTTGGTTACGGTAGCACTGGTTTCATCACCATAGCCAAGAATTACCTGATAAAGCTCCAGAAGTTGTATTTGCAGTTGATAGCTGGAACTTTCATACAAGATATCATCAAGGTCCTCAACCCTTACCAAAATAAGCGCCATCTGCGTTTCTTTAAGTTTGATGCTTTCTCCGTACATCATCGCTCTTTCCAGGCCATGGCGTACACTAGAAACAGTGGGGTATATTCTGTAAACGGGGATGCCCAGCTTTTTTAATTCTTCATATGTTTTATTAAGGCATGTTACTGCTGCACGGGTCTTGCCTTTAGCCCATAGGCTTTGGTGATAATCTACAAGTTTTTCATAAGGAAGGTATTTATCATAATCCATTGTGAATATCTCGGTAAGCGGCAGATTCAGTTCCATATAAGTCTCCTCAATATCGCGACGGCTTATAGTATCGAAGCTTAACGCGGAAACATCTTTGCCATCTCTGTAAATATCAAAAAGAACCTTATAAAGGCTTGTCCCGTTTCTAGGGATATAAACCCCAGGCACAGCAATATCAACATTGGATTTTACCCAAAAGTAAGGCGCCTGACCGCTGTAAAGTATTATATCTACATCTTGGGCTACTGATGCAATATCTCTAAGGTCTTCAAAATCTTTATAAATTTTTTCGACCACAGTAATCTCTCTGTCAAACTCATGCAAGACTTTTCTCAATAAAATCAGAGAATCTTCCGGTCCAACGATGCCTAGACGTATATTCATGAATTTTACCCTTTCTCTTTGCCCTTTATAATTATTAACTGCTTAGTATATATGATACACTAAATTAAAAGTGCAAGTCCATTAATTTTTTCATTTTAAGAAAATTTTTTTTGATTAAAATTTCTTGGCTTATTTAGATTGTAATAATTTTTAAACTACCGATTAAAGTGATTTATAAATGACGAAAAATCGGGGGCTTTTATGAGTTTATCAATTGATTCTTTATCACATAAAATTTGAACGATGCCACTATAAATTTCCATAAAAGCTTTTCGATCATCTTTGCTAACTGCTATCATAAAAACACAATTGATGTTATTATCATCCCACTTTATACCATCTTCTTCAATTAATACACAAAATTGGGTAAATTTAGCATTTAGTTCTATAGCGTGTGGGACAGCAAATGTTCCTAAAAAGCAAGTAGATGAAATTGCTTCACGCCTTAAAACCGATTCAGTAAAGCCCTTTTCACAGATATTCATTTTTTCAAGATGATTTCCGAGAAATTTTATTGCGTTAACCTTATTTTTAATACCTTTATTTTTAAAATATAATTTTTCATCAAAATAAGTCAGAAGTAAATCTTGGTTTCGCTTTTTTCTTTTCTTAATAAGCACTGCATTGATAGCATTATCAATATTCAGAGAATCTTCTTCAGTATAAAAAGGACTTATTAATACTGATTTTTTACCTAATACGTTAATTGAAGTAGTGTGTATAATTAAATCTACATTTTGTAAATCCATTGTAGGAGTTAAGTTGTTTACCACATTTATAATTCTAATTTGATTTTTATAATTTGATTTTAATTTTGATAAAATATAATCCGCAATGTGGTGGTACTCATCGCAAGCGAGTAAAATATTAACTAAATGGTTGCTAGCTGTAGATTGTTCAATAACAAACCCTATGTAAACACTCAAAAGTCCTATTTCCTCATCTGTGATTTTTATATCAAAATATTCTTCTAATGATTGGGCTAAATGTATTGCAACATCGTAAACAAATGGGCTCATTTCCTTTAAATTTTCAGAAATTAGATTTATTGCGCACTGATTGCTACGGGCTCTTACTATAAGAGCATTAATATGTTCAATAAATTTAGTTAAAAACGAATCATTATAATCCACGCTTAGCATGTAATAGTTAAATGTATTTTTAATTATTTTTAAAATTTCTACTGACTGATTTGCTTCTGTATTATCATGCGTTAAATTACTAGTATCGGCCTTAACTCGCCCCATGATAATCATTGATATATATTGAACATCATTTTCAGTTATGGAAATATACCAATGATTGCCTAATTGCTCGCAGATTTCTTTTGCTATCTGGTATTCAGTTGTATTCGGCGTAGCATCAATGCTCTGACTTTCGATAAAATAATTCTCACGAATCCTAGATAAGGCAATTAGTATATTGATAATCAAACTCGGTGCATAGCAAGATTCCACATAATAACCATGTCTTCGTATTGCTGTCATAATTATATCCTGTATCCTTTGGATATTTATGTTTATGAAATAATTTGATGCACTCTCAATATTATTAAAATTTAATTTAGTTTCCCTCATAATCATGTCATGAATAAGTTGTCGTTTATGATATTCCGATCCGTTGATTTTAACATGATTGTCCTGCCGTAATATATTAAGATTATATTTTTTTAACTTCGCATCTATTTTTTTTAATCGCTGCTGTAACGCGCTAGGACTGAGAAAAAGCTTATCTGCTAAATCGTCTAGGTTTGATATATCTTCTAAAATCAAAAGTTTTAGGATTGAAGTAAAATCATCTTCATTTGGTATCAAAAAAACAGTATTTTTTACTTTATTGCGATTTAAAGTATAACCTTTATTACTAGATTCGATAACTTTAAATCCATAAGTCTTGTTGATAACTTTAATCTCAGTTTGAATAGTTCTTACTGAAACATTAAGATATTTTGCGATTGTTTTACCTGTAACTGGATTACTAAACTTATTTAAATAAAGTAAAATTTTTTTTTGACGACTCGTTAGATACAATGAAAAAACCTCCTCAGTAGACAGCAGAAAATATTCCTACAAATTTAGTATAGAAAAATATTATTTGACTTTCAAATTTACTTTTGCGGCCTACACAGCAAAATTTACTAATTAAGTCTATTTTTATTTTTTGGTCCGTAGTTTATTAGCCTAGTTGTTTTTACCTCATTGTATTAATGAATCCAGAATAATTATTAAAGAAAATGGATCTATTTCTTTAATAGTTTTTTTTAATTGATGAATCTGTCTTTCCTTACACGCGCATAAAATTATTTCTTCTTTATCATTTTGCTTGTGTTCTCCAAATGCTTTTATAATGGCCGAACCCCAATGGCTACTATTTTTAATTATATTTGCTGATATTAACTCTCCTTTTTTAGTAACAATTAAAGCCAGTTTACTAGCATTCGCATAAAGCATTGCTTTATTAATTATATAACAAGATATATAACTAATCATTATGCCATAAATTATGCCATCTACATCATGAAATAAAATCCCACTAACTAATATAATGCCTATAGAAATTAAAAAAGCAATACTGCCTAATTCAACATGAGGTAATATTGCTTTTATAGACATAATTATGAAATCAGCACCACCTGTAGAAGAATTTTGCATATAAATCAACGCATAGCCGATTCCGCTGAGTATTCCGGTACATATAGCAGCTAAGATTCTTTCTCCTCTGTAAACAGGAAGCATCGGAACAATAATATCAATCATTGCAGATGATATAATGATACATCGAATTGAACGCCAAAAAAACTTTTTACCCAACAAACGATATGATATCAAAGCAACTGGAATGTTTAAAATTACTGTAGAAATACCTAAGGAAATACGAAATAGGCGATACAAAATTAGAGATATTCCAGAAAAACCTGTCATTGGAAATTTAGCTTGGGCTGCAAAATTATATAAACTTATTGAAATTAATGCACTGCCTAAAATTTCAAGTATTATTCCTTTATAGTCTAGCTTTTTCACTTATTGCTTCCTCCATGCCGAGAAACCTTATATATATTTAAATTTAATCTTGATAACATTTCAAATAATTTTTTGCGGCATAGTATGAAATTATAAATTAGAAATAGGGATATTTATTCGCTACAATGTATTCAATACTACAAATTATACTAAAAAGACCAAAGAATTTTGCAGGAGGACAACTTATGAAAAAGGAAGATATCCAAAAAATAGCTTTCCAAATTATTGCTTATGCTGGAAGTGCTTTTGATTATTTTAATCAAGCGATAGATTTAGCAAGTAAAAATAACATCATCGAAGCAGAAGAAAAAATTAGAAGCGGTAATGAAGAGCTTAACCGTGCGCATAATGCTCAAACATCCATTCTCGCCTGTGAAGCAAATAATGAAGACATACCATATAGCATAATTATGGTTCATGCACAAGATCATTTAACGATGGCTCTTTTTACTGAAAGAATGGCTAAACATTTCATTAATATATGGAAAGAAAAGGGGTGCTGAAATGAGTAATAATGAGAAATTTCTTTGGGGAAGTGCAACTTCTGCTTATCAGTGTGAAGGAGCTTGGAATGAAGATGGAAAAGGACCTTCACAGTGGGACATTTTTTGCCACACATCAAAATTAAATATTAATAATGTTTCAGCTGATATTTCTTGTGACCATTATCATCGTTATGAGGAAGATATTAAAATGATGGCTGAATGTGGTCAAAATACGTATCGTTTCTCCATCAGCTGGGCAAGAATTTTACCTGAAGGTACAGGAAAAGTAAATCCAAAGGGAATCGACTTTTATAATCGTCTAATCGATACTTGCTTAAAGTATAAGATAATCCCAAACGTAACACTTTTTCACTATGATTTGCCAGCAGCTATTGCTGAAAGAGGGGGATGGGAAAACAGAAAAACTGTAGATGATTTTTTGAATTACGCTAAAATCTGCTTTGAAGCATTCGGCGACAGGGTGCCGCTATGGGCTACAATTAATGAACCTAAATATTATGCTTATTGCAGTTATTTAGCCGGTGTTTACCCTCCAAATGTTCAAGATTTTAATCGCTTTGCATGTGTCGGGTATCATTTATTGCTCGCCAGCGCAAAAGCTATCAATGAATTTCATAAGCATAACTACATTGGCAAAATAGGTTTAGTTCACGCTACCGGTAATGTAGAAGTGCAAGGAAATGATGAAGCAAGTAAAATTGCATATCGTAATGCAGACTTATTTTATAATAAGTGGGTTACTGATACTTGTATTAAAGGTTACTTTCCAGATGATTTATTTCCAAAACTTAAAGAAAGTAATATTGATTTATCTTTCGTCAAAGAAGAGGATAAGCCAATTTTCATGAATGGAACTGTTGATTTTTTAGGAGCTAATATATATAGTCGTTCTTATGTGAAACCTTATACTTCCGGAGAAACAAGAATTAATATAAATAATGTTGGGGCAAACTCTAACATAAGAGAGGGGGTTGTTATCAAGGGATGGTTCGAAACCGCTTATGATGAGAATGTTAGACGCAATCTTTGGGGACGTGAAATATATCCGAAGTGCATGTATGACGAACTTATGGAATTAAAGGATAAGTATGGTAATATTCCCATTTATATCACAGAAAATGGCCATGGTTGCTATGATGAAATTGTAGATGGAAAAATCCATGATGATGAAAGAATAGAAATACTTCAAGAATTTATCAGTTGGATGCTAAAAGCAATTCACGATGGTGCAAATGTAAAAGGTTACTATGTTTGGTCTTCAATGGATTTATATAGCTGGGTAAATGGTTATAAAAAACGTTATGGATTAGTATACGTAGATTTTGAAAATGACAATAAAAGGATACCTAAAAAAAGCTATTTTTGGTATAAAGACTTAATTGCAAAATTCGAGGGGAGGAATATAAATAATGAGTAGTAATATTATGAATTGGATAGAAAAAACTATATTACCCTTTGCTGGAAAAATTCAACGTAATAGATATTTGCAAGCAATCCAGGCTGGCTTTATGATGTGTATGCCTATAATGTTAGTTGGTAGCATTAGCATTATTTTAACAAGACCCCTAGTCGATTATACAACCATGGCAGTTACAGAAAGCGGTTATACTTTCTTCAAGAATTGGCAGTTATTTATAGAAAATTATGGTGCCCCGCTTTTACTTCTAAGATCTATGACACTCTATAGTATAAGCTTATGGGTATGTTTAGCAGTATCATACCATTTAGCTTCTTATTATAAAATGAATACTATCTTAACTCCCATGCTAAATCTTTTAATGTTCTTTATATTATGTTCCAGTAAAACTCCTGATGGTGGTATTAGTAATGATTATTGGGGTGGCGAAGGCTTATTTGCCTCAATTATAATTGCAATAGTAATTACAGAACTTTATCGTTTCTTAATTGATAAAAAAGTTGGGACTATACAAATGCCAGAAATGGTGCCACCTGCGCTAAAGAGTTCATTTTCTTCTATCTTTCCAATACTGTTTATTACTTCTGTCTGCACTATAATAAGTATCTTCTTTAATTGTATTATCGGACTATCTTTCCCACAGGCAATCTTAGCCTGCTTTCATCCATTAGTAATCGCAATTGATAATGTCTTTGGTTTAGCTATAAGTTCCATATTGACACAAATTGTTTGGTGGTTTGGCATCCATAATACAGCAATTACTTCAATGCTTGAACCCCTTATGATGAGCAACTATGCCTCTAATGCAGCACAATATGCAGCAGGCATGCCACCTTCTGCATTACCACATATCTGGACTGAACCTCTGTGGTGGAATTTTATGGTTATAGGAGGTTCTGGTGCTACTTTGTCCGTTGCATTTATGCTATTAAGAAGTAAATCTAAACAGTTAAAAACAATAGGGCAAATTTCTATTATACCAGCCTTATTTAATATTAATGAACCAATTATATTTGGACTCCCGATTGTTTTAAATCCTTTATTTTTCATCCCATGGGTTTTCGCACAAACATTTAACGGTATTGCATCCTATATTTGTATGGACATAGGTTTAGTAAACAAGACATTTATATACCCTGGGTGGAATATTCCCACTCCGATCGGACAATTTTTAGCGACCATGGACTATCGAGCAATAATATTAGCAATTACACTCGTTGTTATCGATGGACTAATTTATTACCCATTTCTTAAGGTATATGAAAAGCAGAAATTAATCGAAGAAACAGCAGGTATAAGCAATTTATAGAATACAATGAGGTTGTTAAATAATTAAATATACTATAAATTTAAGAAATATAATAAAAGATTTTGCTTTAATTATTGAAATAGTATTCTCTGATCTATGCTAATTTTAGTTAATTGCTATTTGCCAAAACAAATAGTATAATCTAATTAAAATGCATGAAAATAAATACATTTTATATTATATATAGTTTTGTATCTTAAGAAAGAGTGGAAGGAATGAGTATAAAATGAAGATTTTGATTGTTTGTAATGCCGGAATGAGTACTGGTATTATGCAAATAAAATTACAAAAATGCATAGAATCAGACGGTCAGAAAGCTTCGGTAGAGGCAATACCGCTTACGGAAATAGAACAAAATCTGGAAGGAACAGATATTATTCTGCTGGGCCCCCAAGTTCGATTTGCAGAAGATGAAATTAAACGAATGACAAAAAATAGCATACCTGTATTCAGTATTGATATTCAGGATTTTGGTTTAATGCGAGCGGAAAACGTTTGGCAGCAAATCAAGAAAGAGCTTTCTAAAAAATAAGTTCATAAGATTTTATAAGTTTCCAGATAACATAATAATATTTCTTCCTTAATTAAATTAATTAAATTTTATAAGTCCTTAACATTGCTTCCTAGTAAAGTTAAGGACTTTATCTATTTTCTGTCTCCTAAAAGCAAGTATTCCGTATTGTATTCAAAATGTATCCATAATCATCTTAACCATTTCCTGACTAAGCAAAGGCAACTTACTCAGAATCTGGCGAAGGGTATCAACCAAGAGCATCAGGGACTGAGAAAGCTTTATGTCTGCTAATTCTTCTTTAAGGTAGAAAAAACAAATCTCCTACAGTTCTATCATCGGTAGTATTTCTAGCTTCCATAGATAAAATAGCATATCTAATGGTTGTAGCAGCAACTTGTATGTAATAACTATATCCTTGATACTTTTTAGCCAAGGCTAGATATGACTTGCAAACCTTAAAGAAAACTTCTATAGCCCAGCACTTTCCGTAGATACGAACGATTTCTTCATCACTTACGGAAATGTCAGTGTAAAGAAGGAGAGGCCAATTATCCGAACTGCGGTTCTTCATAAAATCAATTTTGGCATCAATAAATTCATCGGCGGTGGAGACCCTATCTTCCCTAAGTTTGACACATGCTGACCCGAGGATACCCTTAGTATCGGAGGACTTTTTAATCCTTTGGTAGATACTTTTGACATTTTGCCATTTACCTTGGTATTGATAATGGATCTTTTCTGTAATACGGGATCATACCTATAACTTCACGATTTTCTCTTTTTACCCGAATTACGGTCTTAGGCATTGTAAATCAACTGTCAAGCAGCATGAATTTAGCAGGAATATCCTTGACATTACAAAGTATAGTTAACCCCACCACATCGGGAGCTTCCTGTCTAGTCAGCTTTCATGGCTTATAGGCAATGGTTCTTTTATCCGTCGTGCAGAGCACATTTTTATCATTGGGGAATTTAACAAGCAGAAGGAAATAGGCATAAAGGTGTTTCCATCAGACCATCCAATAGTTAGCATTCTAAATCTTTTACAAAATTTTTGGCTGGTATAATCAAATTCTCTTGCCAAAAGTTCTACTTTCTTGCTTCGGTTACAGCTAAAAAGCGAGTCGTCAAAAATTATTACAGATTGCCGATTTTCTCTGGTCAGCCTATCAATGAATAAAATTAGTTGTGTCATTATCATTGAAGCAACTTTTCTCAATTAGAGCTCCCATCATTAAGGAAGCGATAAACAGTATTTTCCTTAAAAGGAAAATTTTCACTTTGTAAGACTAAAGTTCGATAAAGATTTTTGTCTTGAAAAGTAAGAAAGAACAATGTTTTTAAGATGACAGCGCGTGGAACTTAAGACCTCTTGTAAAAATTGCATTTTGTCAGAATTTGTAATGGGTTAAGTTTCTTAAAGAAATAATCAATTCTAGACTCAAGCATCCGGTCATTATTTTGTAAATTGATATACTGGTCATAGAGAAACCTCCTTAGTGACTGGTATTATTGATGTTGTTCTACTTTAATTATACCATTCTTTGGAGGTTTCCTGTTGTTTTGATGTGCGTTTCTATATGAATTTTTCAAGGATCAAGCCTATTTTGTTGACGGGAAAGTTGTGTTATGGATTATTAAAATTGTCAAACATATATAAATATATATAAATATATGAATTTTGGCGATAGTAGCAGAAATTAAAAGCTAAATAAGATTTAATCACGCATTTGGTTGCAATAGAAAAAATTAGCTATTCAAAGAAAAAGGTAATAGTGTAATTAAGTATAAATTAAAAACTTGAGGATAAATTAAATATTAATTAATTTTTTATTGACTTTTTACTCTTGACAATGTTAGAATTAGAATTGCCAAAATAATCAGGAAAGGACGAGGTAAATGAATCCTTTGTTCACTGTTTTTTCAATTGCTATTTCTATTGCTGTATTAGTTTTTTTAACAGTTAGAGTAAAATTACACCCATTCTTTTCTTTAACTGCAGCTGCATTTACTTTTGGAATCTTAACCGGTCAGTCTATCCCAGACATCATAGCTGCATTTTCATCAGGACTAGGCAGCACAATAGCCGGAATCGGCATTGTTATTGCCATCGGGACAGTGATGGGCGCTTTGCTTGAAAAGAGCGGAGCAGCAGAAACAATGGCCAAAACTATTTTAAAAATTACCGGCCCGAAACATGCTGCATTAGGACTAGCCATTACCGGCTATTTCGTTTCAATACCGGTTTTTTGCGATTCAGCTTTTGTAATACTTTCTCCTTTGGCAAAAAGTTTAAGTAGGGATACAAAGGTTAGCATGACTACAATGGCAGTATCTTTGGCAATGGGCCTTCATGCAACACATATGTTGGTTCCACCTACACCAGGTCCTTTAGCTGTTGCCGGTATTTTAAACGCAGATCTGGGACTTGTTATTCTTTTGGGTATGGTTGTATCAATACCTGTTACTCTAGTTGGCTACTATCTTGGAACACGTTTTGGCTCAAAATATTATTATCTCCCATCTGATACCGAGGAAATTGTTACTGACAAAAAATTGCCTGGTGCTTTACAAGCATTCTTGCCTATTTTATTGCCAATTCTCTTAATGTTCCTAAATACAATTTCATCGCTAGAAAGCGCTCCCTTTGGAAAAAATAATTTCATTACATCGCTTTTCGCAGCAACTGGTCAACCTGTATCCGCCTTGCTTATTGGCTTAATTTTTGCATTTATCACATATCGCAGCATTTATCCTGAAGATAATTTAGTCTGGACATTTGATGGTGCTTTTGGTGAAGCTCTAAAAACCGCAGGTCAGATAGTCTTAATCGTAGGTGCAGGCGGAGCTTTTGCATCTGTCCTTAGGACCTCAAATCTTGAGGAGATGGTGACAATGTATTTTTCCGGGATGACCATAGGTATACTCATTCCATTTATAATCGGTGCAATATTTAGAACCGCCATTGGCTCAGGCACTGTCGGAATGATTACGGCTGCATCTATGTTGTTGCCTCTCCTGGATATTTTAGGTTTTACAACTCCTATGGGTCGAGTCATTGCAATGCTTGCTTGTGCAGCTGGTGGGTTTATGGTATTTCACGGCAATGATGATTTCTTCTGGGTAATCACTACTACGTCTGAGATGAAGCCTGAGGTTGCTTATCGGACTTTGCCGATAATCAGCATCGCTCAATCCCTTACTGCCATTGTTTTAGTATTCATTCTTCAGGCAATCTTTTTGTAACCTTTTACTAAATGGTTAGATTCTTGACTTTTTTAATTTCAAATATCCTGTTAAAATCTTGGTTTTTATACCTATTTTTTCGATGGCATATCCTTAATTGAACTTTCGCAAGCTTTGTAATGCGGTTAAAATTAAGCCATAGCAATTTAAATAGATGGCAAAATTAAATTATAAACTAAAATGTTATCAATTTAAGGAGGATTTTTAATTATGGAAAAGAAAGAACTTCAAACACCGGCTATACTAGTTGACCTGGATATTTTAGAAAACAATATTAAGAAGGCTCAAGCGCTGTGTGATGCACATGACAAAGAACTGTGGCCAATGATAAAGACCCACAAAAGCACAGAGATTGTAAAAATGCAGCAGGAAGCAGGAGCCGCCGGGTTTTTATGCGGCACACTAGATGAGTGTGAGGGACTTGCCAAGGCAGGTATCAAAAACATCATGTATGCATATCCTGTTGCAAGCCCTGTAAATATTCAAAGGGTTATTGAGCTTAGCAAAAAATGCAATTTCATTATAAGAATCGATAATTACGACGGGGCAAAGATGCTAAATGATGCGGCAGAGGCTGCGGGAGTTAAAGTAAATTATACGATTATAATTGACAGCGGATTGCATCGCTTTGGTATTTTGCCTGAAAAGGTATTAGATTTTGCAAACTCATTAAAGGATTTTAAGGCTCTAAACTTTTTAGGTATCTCAACCCATCCGGGCCATGTTTACTCCGCTTCAAAGCAGGAAGATATCCCACTTTATGTAAAAGATGAGAAAAATGCTGTAAAGACCGCAGCAGATTCCCTCAGAGCTGCAGGGTATGAGTTGAAACTTATAACCAGTGGCTCCACACCTACTTTCTATGATGCAGTCTCAGATGAAAATATCAACGTTTTCCATCCCGGCAATTATGTATTTATGGATAATATCCAGCTTTCTACAAATACAGCAAAAGAATCAGATTGTGCGCTTTTTGTATATGCTACAGTTATTTCTCATCCTTTAGAAGAATTATTTATATGCGATGCAGGGGCCAAATGCCTCGGCCTTGACCAGGGTGCTCATGGAAATACTGCAATCAAAGGCTATGGACATGTAAAAGGGCATCCGGAGCTTACCGTTTTTAGTCTTTCAGAAGAGGTTGGCAAGCTTCATGTAGAAGGTAAAACAAATCTTAAGGTCGGCGATACGATCGAGATTATACCGAATCACAGCTGTTCTACCGCAAATCTTACCAGCTATCTTATAGGCTGCCGCGGTCAAAAAGTTGAAAAGCTTATTAAAGTTGATATGAGAGGAAATTCTACTACTAAGGGAGTAAAATAGGAAATTGCTCCTAACTTCCTAAGGGTCTGTAAAAGCAAAAAGAGTATGGTTAAAAGGGTTAGATGTTTAGCCATACTCTTTTATTTCTTGCCTGTAATAAAAGCATTTCTTCAATTAAATATAGTATAATCTACATATTTTTTAAGTACGACAACCACAGATAAAGATATACAGAGAGAATCTCTGAAAATGAAACATTGTTGCAAATAACAAAAATTGTCATCCTAAGTTATGCGAAAAGTATCACAATGAAATATGCTAGAAACTTCCATCTTAGGCAATCCCAAAAGCTCATAATGAAAAGTAAAAAGATACTAAATAAAGATTGTTATCTTGCGCCATAGCATATCATTCTGAGCAATAGCGAGGAATCTATTATTTAGAAAGGCTTTAAAATTCTTCGTTTTGCTCAGAATGAATGACAGAACGCTTCACTCAAAATGACATAATACTTTTTTAACAGAAATACTTTTCTTTCCTCGAAATTACATAAACCAAGGTTTTTTAGAGAGTTTCAGCGTGCTTTAGCGTATTTAGAAACTCTAAGTTATATAGACCAGTTCCTAAACCTTGTAGTCGTATGGCAAGTAGTAGGCTTTATAATAAGGATCTATAGTAATAAATTGGCATACTTAAAAAAACTGCCATCTGCATCTTTTCAAAAGCTGGGGGGTGTTATCGCAAAAATAAGCACTAATGGCTTCTCAGATGGATTATACCATTTATGATTAGTATGAGGTGGGATTCTTATACTATCTCCTGCCTCCATGATTATCTTAGAATCGTCCAAGATAAGTTCTGCCGTTCCTGATATTACAATAGCCACCTCTTCTCCTTCGTGCCCCATAGGGGTATCCGAGGTAGACATATAAGGTTCTAGGGTTAGCTGGCAAAATTCAATGGTTCCCGCCAAATCAGGAGTTAAGAGCTCATAAATTACGCCATTAGAGTCCGGCAGATATACACGCCTTCTGTTTTCCGGAGTAACCACCTGGCTTCTAATATCGTCTTCTTCTTCCATAAAAAACTTAAAAAGCGGCACATCTAAAGCATTTGCAATAAGCTTCATCGTATTTATAGAAGGATTTGCAAGCCCTCTTTCTATTTGACTTAACATAGATGATGTAATGTTTGCCTTTTCAGCAAGTTCCTTTATCGTCATCTTCTTTGCTTTTCTAAATTTTTTTATCCTGCTGTAAAAAGTATTTTCTTCATAGGGTTCTTTCTTCATTTCTGCCTTCCTTCCAGCTATTATTACAGTGTATATTCTAACATGAACATAATATTATTTACAAATAATTTTCAGGACAACAGATTGTTATTATAAAATCAATGCTAAATGAAAGGCTTTTTGTTAATTTTTCAAACCCCTCTGCTCTACATTATCTTTTCCGAAACGGCTTTTGCCTGCATGAAATGCAGCAGGTAGTCTGCTCCTCCTGCTTTCGAATCGGTGCCTGACATGTTAAAGCCTCCGAAAGGATGACCTCCTACTAAGGCTCCCGTGCATTTGCGGTTAAAATAAAGGTTGCCCACGTTAAAATCCTCGCGTGCCTTGTCTAATTTTTCCCTATCGGCAGCATATACAGAGCCGCTCAAACCATAGTCCGTATCATTTGCAATATTTAACGCCTCATCAAAATCTTCGGCTTTCATTATCGCAAGCACAGGTCCGAATATCTCTTCTTTTGCAATAACAGCATCACTTTTAACGCCTTCAAATATTGTAGGTTCAATAAAATACCCGCTGCCCTCTAAGGCTTTTCCTCCGAGAATAAGTTTTCCCTCGCTTTTTCCGATTTCAATATAGCGGCAAATCTTATTTAGCGCCTTTTCATCTATTACAGGACCCATGTCTGACTCATAATCTTTCGCAGGTCCAACTCTTAGCTTTTCGGCTTTTGCCACAATACGCTCTATCATTTCATTATATACATCTTTATGAATTATCGCTCTGGAGCATGCCGAGCACTTCTGCCCTTGATATCCGAAGGCTGATGTTACAATACCCTCTGCCGCAGCATCCAGATTGGCAGATTTGTCTACTATAATGGCGTTCTTGCCGCCGAGCTCGGCAACAACTCTTTTTATCCGTTTTTGTCCCGGCACTATTTCTGCCGCCAATTTATTTATTCTAAGTCCTACATCCTTTGAACCGGTGAAATTTATAAAGCCTGTCTCGGGACTTGACGTCAGATAATCTCCGACTGAATCTCCAGGCCCCGGCAAAAAATTTATAACGCCATCAGGCAAACCTATCTCCTGCCAAATTTCTGCAAACTTTGCCGCAATTACCGGTGTATTGCTTGCGGGTTTTACGACTACGGTGTTGCCTGCCACAACCCCGCAAACTGTCGTGCCTGTCAAAATTGCAAGGGGAAAGTTCCAGGGGGAAATAACGGCGCCTACACCTATTGGTATGTAAAAACATTCATTTTCTTCGCCCGGAACTTTGCTTACCAGCATCCCTTTTGCATAATAAAGCATTTGTTTTCCGTAAAACTCCAAAAAATCAATGGCTTCTGCCGTATCTGCATCTGCTTCTTTCCATGTTTTCCCGGCTTCCATGACTATCCATGCAGAAAACTCAAATCTTCTTTCTTTCATGACTTCTGCAGCTTTAAAAAGGTAATTCGCCCTTTCCTCAGGCGGCACACGCTTCCAGCTCTCAAAGGCGCCGGAGGCAGCATCTATCGCCTCTTGTGCCATTTTGCTGTCCGCTTTTGCACACGTTCCTATAACTTCGTCAATATTCGAGGGGTTAATTGAAACAATCCTTTCAGATGCATCCCGCTTTTTGCCCCCTATTATAGCCGGATAATGCCTGCCCATCTGTGCGTTGACTTGATTTAGCGCCTCTTGCATAGCTTTTCGGTTTTCTTGAAGGCTAAAATCAATCAACTTTTGATTTTCAAATTGTAAAAACAAAACATTACCCTCTTTCCTTTGAATTTATTGTATAAATTTTACGTTAGAGCTTAACATAAAGTCCTAACTGTTCGAATCTTTTCTTTATATACTTTAACTTTTCTTTAGAAGGTGCAGTTTGGACAGACATGTTGTATTTCATCCCAAGCCTTGTATATTTTTCGGTTATGTCATGAAAAGGCAGAAGATCGATTTCCTTTATGCCATCTAAAGTCGAAATAAATTCCGCAAGACCTTCTACATTTTCTTGTGTATCGGTTATGCCGGGAATCACCGGAAAACGCAGGATTACATCGCCGCCTCTTCCTGAATCCGCCAGCATCTTAAGATTTTTCTTAATCGGCTCATTGGAAACTCCGGTATAAATAATATGGCTAGGATTGTCTGCCAATTTTAAATCATAAAGAAAAATATCCACGTTTTCTGCAACGTGCTCAAAAACATCTTCCAGTGCATATCCTGAGGTATCTAGCGCAGTATGAATATCCAGTTTCCTGCATTCTTTTAATATATCTGTCAAAAACTCATACTGCACAAGGGGCTCTCCTCCCGAAAAAGTAACCCCGCCTTCTGAGTTGTCATAAAGAATTACATCTTTTTGTATTTCCGTCATCAGCTCATCTACAGTAACCGCTCTGCCGATACAAGTCAATGCGCCTGAGGGACAGCTTTCACAGCATATGCCGCAGCTGCTGCACTTTAAGCGGTCAATATGGTGCTTGCCGAAATCAAAGGAAATCGCATCAAGGGGGCATACATTCACGCATGTCCTGCATCCTATGCATTTATATTCAAAATACATAACTGACTCCGAAAAATACATGCCTTCCGGATTGTGGCACCACCAGCACCTAAGCGGGCATCCTTTAAAAAACACCGTTGTCCTTATACCTGGTCCGTCGTGAACCTCGAATCTTTTTATGTCAAAAACAAACCCGCTATTTGCCATAAAATTCCCTCCGCCGTTTTAACCTTGCTGTCTTTTATTTATCAAAGATTTTTGTGTTCTGTCCTTGCAATTATTTCCTCCTGCAGTCCCTTAGGCAGATTTACAAAATAGTCGCTGTAGCCTGCAACTCTTACCATCAGATCCTGAAAGTCTTTCGGGTGCTCTTGGGCTGTTCGCAAAAGCTCTGAACTTACCACATTAAACTGAACATGGTGTCCTCCCATATTGAAAAATGTTTTTATGAGGCTTGCAATCTTCTTTAAGTTTTCACGGCCTTCCAGAATATCCGGTGTAAGCTTTTGATTAAGCAGTGCTCCCCCTGTTTTATCCCAGTCGCACTTTGTAATAGACCTAAAAACTGCCGCAACGCCTTTTTTATCTGTGCCCTGGACCGGTGAAATCCCTTCCGAAACAGGAAAACCCGCTTTTCTGCCGTCAGGTGTGGCACCTGTAACTTTTCCGAAGTAGACATGGGCAGTTGTTGGCAGAAAATAAACTCTCTTTGAGGCTTTTCTAACAGGAGAAGGGGGATAGGACTCTACTATATCAACTACAGTATCCACTATCTCTTTTGCTATCGTGTCGCTGTAATCCTCATCTTCTCCGTATACCGGCGTCTTATTTAAGATGATTTGTCTCATTATCTCGTATTTTCCCTCAAAGTCCTGCTTTAAAGCATCAAGCATGTCGCTCATAGAGATGGTCTTTTTATCAAATACATGGAACTTAAGGGATGTCAGACTGTAAGCAAGAGTTCCAAGACCTACTATCTGAAGGTACTGAGTATTGTAGCGGGTACCCCCTGCGTTGTAATCTTTTCCGCGCTTTACGCAGTCCTCTGTCCAAAGGGAGAGAAACGGCACCGGCATATACTTTGCAAAAAGCGCCTCTATAATATCATTGCCTGCCATTTTTATTTCCATAAAATGCTTTACCTGCTCCAAAAACGCATTCCAAAGTTCTTCGTAGCTTTTAAACGATGAAGGATCGCCGGTCTGGATTCCCAGCATTCGGCCGGTCTTTGGATCTATTCCATTATTTAATGTTATTTCTAAAATCTTAGGAAGATTAAAATAGCCTGTCAGGATATAGGACTCTTTTCCAAAAGATCCTGTTTCTACGCATCCGCTGACTCCTGCGGTTCTGGCATCTTCTAGTTTCTTGCCTTGTCTTAGCATCTTCACAATGGCACCGTCGAAATTGAAAAACGGCGGCTCGCCAAAGCCGGGTCCTACAACTTCAAGGGCCTTCAGGAGAAAATGCCTGGGGTTTTTGTCGCTTACAAGAACAGCGGTATTAGGCTGCAGTGTTCTAACTTCATTAAGGACCTCTAAAACCAGATATGACACATCATTTACACCGTCAGACCCATCTTCTTTTAAGCCGCCGATATTTATTTTTGTAAAATCATTGTATGTGAAGCTTTCCTCCGCAGTAACTCCTACCTTCGGCACTGCAGGTTGATTATTGACTTTTATCCAAAATGCCTCTAAAAGCTCTTTGGCTCTTTCTCTTGTAAGTCTTCCTTCTTCAACATCTTTTTTATAGAAGGGGAAAAGGTGCTGATCAAATCTGCCCGGATTGTAAGAATCCCACGGATTTGTTTCATATACTATGCCTACATGAATAAACCAGTAATGCTGCAGTGCCTCCCAAAACGTCTCAGGGGCATGGGCAGGAACCCGGCTGCAGATTCTTGCCATTTCCATGAGCTCTTTTTTTCTTTCGGGATTTTGTTCCTCATTTGCCATGTTTTCCAGCTTTTCTTGATAACGCCGCGCATAAATAAGCATTGCCTCAGCAGCTATGTCCATGGCCTTCAGCTCTTCTATCTTGTCATAGTAAGATGGATCGCTGGGTTTTGCTTCTTCAATCTTCTTCTTTATCTCTTCCCTTATATCAAGGAGGCCTGTCTTAAATATCCTCTCGCCGCCGGCGGTGTGTCCCGGAGCTCTCTGCTCCATAAATTCCGTCCATATCCCGGCTTCATAGGCTTTTATCCATTCATCTGAAACACTGCCGAATATTAAGTCTCGCATTGTATTGCCTTGCCATTCTGGTATTATTTCTTCTTCGTACAGCTTGAAAGTCTCATCATCCACCAAATAAGGCATGTTTTCCCGGCTGCTAAGTATTTTAAGATCTTCTATGCTGTGGGTGCATATCTCAGGATATGTGGGCACTTCCTGAGGACCCGTCCCTCTTATGCCTACAATGAGCTGCCCTTCTTCTATCGGTAAGCTTGCCCGCTCCATCAAGTATTTAAAAGCCATCGCCCTTTGATGCGGAATCGATTTGCCTTTTGCAGCACCGCTTTTATAAAAATCGGTTATGATTTTTACTCGTTCAGGGGATATTTTTACCTTGCTGTTTACGCTTTCCTCTCGAAGCTTTGCTATCCTCTTGTTTATTGGTTTTACCGCAGATCTTCTTTTTTGAATTTCCTTTTCCAATGCCGGACTTTCTAATGAACCGTCGCTCATAAATTTACACCTTCTTTTAAATTTCTTTTAATTGGAAGTTTTCTAAGGTGCATATACTCTGATCCTTTAAAATTAAACCTTATATATCATTTTTACTAACTGTAAATCTGAAAGCTATACCAACTATGCTTTACCCGGAGCGAAAGACTTTTTGGTCTTGACTTTGGCGCAAAATCCTTCTTAACCCTGCAAGAAGGTAAATGACAGCAAATGCCCTAACGCTCTTGTGCACTGAAGATTGAACTTAAAACAACAAGTATTGCTTTATATAAAGGTTCGTCACATTTGCCAAAACAACTTTCTACATTAAAATCAGTCTTGCCTTCCTTCTAATACAGATAGCATGATATAAAGTGGTTAGAGCTTATCTCCTTGAGGGGCGGCTTTATCTGTCCGCATACGGATTTTGCAAATTTGCACCTCGACTTGAATAAACAGCCGGGAGGCGGGTTTATGGGGTTTGATACATCGCCTTCAACGAGCAGCCTCTGCCGACTTCTTTCCAGCTTAGGATCGGCGATGGGTATTGCAGAAATTAGAGCTTTAGTATACGGATGCAGGGGATTATCATAAAGCTCGCTGCTGTCTGCAAGTTCCACAATATTGCCAAGATACATAACTGCAACCCTGTCTGATAAATGTTTTACCATAATTAAGTTATGGGCTATAAAAAGATAGGTGAGCCGAAGTTTGTGCTGTAGTGATATAAGCAGATTTACTATTTGTGCCTGAACTGAGGCATCAAGAGCCGAGATAGGCTCATCACATACTATAAAGGTAGGTTCCACCGCCAGTGCCCTGGCAATTCCTATACGCTGTCTTTGTCCCCCTGAAAATTCATGAGGATATCTGTCTGCATGTTCTTTGTTTAAACCTACGAGATTTAGCAATTCATATATTCTTTGAAGTTTTTCTTTGCCCTTGTATAAGTTGTGTATATCAATGCCTTCGCCGATTATGTCTTTTACTGTCATTCTAGGATCAAGAGATGCATAAGGGTCTTGAAATATCATCTGAACCTTTTTGGAAAACTCTCTTGCTTCCTGTCCAGTTAATTTGTGGGCATTTTTCCCTTCAAATATAACCTTGCCGCCTGTTGGAGCATATAGTCTTGCAATAGTTTTTCCTGTAGTAGATTTTCCGCAGCCGGATTCGCCAACAAGCCCTAATGTCTCTCCTTCTTTTATGGAAAAACTTACATCATCTACCGCTTTTAATATTTGGTTTGCACCAACCTTGAAATACTTTTTTAGATTTTTTACTTCAAGCAGGTAATCGTTATTTTCATGCAACTTGTTCACCTCACAGGTTAAAAGACTGCCGCACATTTTTGGCTTTCTCATGCAGCAGCCAGCAGGCACAGTGGTGACCTTCTCCTAAATCCACCGTTTCAGGATATATCTCTTTACAAATTTTCATAGCAAAGGCGCACCTGGCTGCAAAGGCACACCCTGTCGGCGGTGAAAATAAATCCGGCGGCGTACCTTCAATTGAAGGCAGCTTTTCTTTATTTTTAAGCTCTAAAGTGGGTATTGAGCTTAAAAGCCCCCAAGTGTAAGGATGCTGCGGCTTATAGAATACATCGTCTACCACCCCTGACTCTACTATCTTCCCGGCATAAACCACCATCACTCTATCTGCCATGTTTGCCACAACTCCCAGGTCATGGGTAATTAGCATCACTGAGGTATCCATGCTTTTTTGCAGTGATTTTATAAGTTCCAGGATTTGAGCCTGTATAGTAACATCTAAAGCTGTAGTGGGCTCATCTGCAATCAAGAGCTTTGGGGTGCACACAGTTGCTATTGCAATCATGACCCGCTGCCTCATGCCTCCTGAAAGCTCAAAGGGATATTGGCGCATTCTCCTTTTTGGATTTGCTATGCCTACAAAATTTAATATCTCTATAATTCTTTCAGTCATTTGCTTTTTAGTGTAATTTGTATGCTTTTTCAGCACCTCTTCAATTTGTTTTCCAACTGTCATCGTTGGATTAAGATATGTCATGGGGTCCTGGAATATCATTCCGATTTTTGCACCCCTTATTTTCATCATACTTTTTCTATCAAGCTTTAAAAGGTCAGTGCCGTCAAATAGAATGCTGCCGCCTGATATTTCGCCTGGAGGGCAAGGAATAAGACCCATTATGGCTTTTGCAGTAACACTTTTTCCGCATCCCGACTCTCCTACAATCGCAAGACATTCTCCTATGTCTAAGTCAAAGGACATGCCTCTTACAGCATTTATAGTGCCGCCGTAAGTTTTAAAATTTACTTCAAGATTTTTTACATCAAGTAGTTTGTCCATCTTTACCCCCTATTTCGCGGCTCTAAACTTTTGCCGTCCCGCGCATTTTGGGATCTAAGGCATTTCTAAGCCCATCGCCAAGTAAATTCAGAGACAGCATTGTTGTGCTGATGAAAAATGAAGGTAGGAATATCTCCCATGGATATGCCATAAATACCTGGGCACCTTCTCTTGCAAGCTGCCCCCAGCTTGTATCCGGCGGTTGAATACCAATACCTATATAGCTTAAAAATGCTTCCGAGAATATGGCTCCCGGAATAGCCATTGTAATATTCGTAATTAAAAGTCCCATCATATTTGGTATAAGGTGGCGCAAAATTATCCTCATGCTGCTTGCGCCAAGGACCTTTGCAGCAAGGACGAATTCCTGATTTTTTAATTGAAGCACCTGACCCCTTACAAATCGCGCACTTCCAATCCATCCGGTTATTATCATAGCTATTATGAGACTTGCTATGCCGGACTCGCCTCTTACCAATATGACAAGTATTGCAACAATGAGGGACGGTATGCCGTAAAGCACATCTATTATCCTCATTATTATCATATCAAGTTTGCCGCCAAAATAGCCGGATATACCGCCTATAATGATGCCGATAAACTGATTGAGCAGTGTTACCGCAAAGCCGATAGTAAGAGATACTCTTGCCCCAAGCCAAACTCTGGCCCAAAGATCTCTGCCGAGAGAATCCGTTCCGAACCAATGTTCTTTGCTGGGCAGTTGATCCGCTATAGCTGAATTTGTCATCCTGTAGTCGGCAGAAGTCATGTAAGGTCCTATTATCGCCATAATTATATAAAATATTATTATAGCAAGGCCTAACATGGCCACCTTGTTTTTCTTCAGTCTTATCCATGCATCCTGCCAGTAAGAAAGACTGGGTCTTGTTATTAAATTATAGTTTTCTATATCTTTTCCTACAACAGTGAACATTTCATCGGTTATAATATCCGAACTGTCCATAGTCTACATCACCTTATTTCTCGGATATTCTAATTCTGGGATCTACAAATCCGTATATTATATCAACTACAAAATTTGCTGCAACCAAGAATACGCCGTAAAAAACCGTCATTCCTAAAATCATGCTGTAGTCCCTGTCATTTATGCCGGATACATAAAATCTTCCCATGCCCGGTATCGCATATATCTGCTCAATAACAAAGGTGCCGGTGAGTATGCCTGCGGTAATAGGCCCTAAAATGGTCACAATGGGAAGTATGGCATTTCTAATTTCATGCCTTGTGACTATCTCGCAGTCCGAAAGCCCCTTTGCCTTAGCTGTAAGTATATAATCCTCGTTTATCACTTCCAGCATACTAGAACGCATAGTCCTGGTTATAACTGCAAGGGTATTAAGGGACAAGGCGACTACAGGAAGCACTGTATGCCTGAAACTTTCCCATCTTGCTATGGGAAACATGTGCAATTTTAATCCAAAAACATACTGCAAAACCGAACCTGCCACAAAATCCGGAACAGATACGCCTATTATCGCTATAATGACACAAAAGTAATCAAAAAATCTGCCATTGTTTAAAGCAGCCATTACCCCTAAGAAAAGTCCCAGAACCGTTGCAAGAACCACAGCTCTTATACCAAGGTCGGCAGAAATCGGGAAAGATTGAGCAAGTATTGTATTTACACTGCGGTTGCTGTATTTTAGTGAAAGTCCCAAGTCACCATGCAAAAGATTGTTTAAATACTTAAAGTACTGCACATACCGAGGCTTGTCAAAGCCATGATATTCCATCATGTTTTTTCGTATTTCAGGCGTCATTTTTTCGCTTATAAAAGGGTCTCCAGGCATAAGCCTTACAAGAATAAATACCACAGTTACCAAGACCCATATTGTAAGTAAGGATATAATAAATCTTTGAAGTATATATCTTTTCAAAAATCTGCCCCTCCCTTCTTAAAATTAAAGATGTGGGGCATTTCTCCGGTGAAAGGTAAAAGGCCAAAATGCCCCACTGAACGTTTATCATTATATAACTTTATTCAAAATAGGCATATATAAAATCTACGTCTGAGCCCACAAAATACCGTGAGATTCCCTTTAGGTTTTCTTTTTCCAGATAGCCGACCTGTCTGCACTGTAGCGGTACAAACGGGCACTCGTCTATGAGTAATTTTTCGGCATCCCAGAAGTACTGCTGTCTTTTTTCAGGATCAGTTTCGACCCTTGCAGCCTCAATCAATCTGTCATATTCCGAGTTTTTCCATCCCGTGGAGTTTTGAGTATTGTTGCTTTCAAACAGCTCAAGATATGTCATTGGATCGTCATAGTCAGGCATCCAGCCATTGTAAACTGCTTCATATTGACCTGCCACATCGTCTGCAAGCTTTTGCTTATATGTTACGGGGTTTACTGTTACTGTAATTCCGAGATTCCTTGTCAGCTGATCTTGGAGCACCTCCGCAAGAGGTTTATCACCCACTGCATCTGAAAACTTTAACTCGAGTGTAATATCCTTCGGATCTTTTATATTAAGCGCGGTCATTGCCTCGTCAAGATATTCCTTGGCTTTTGCCGTGTCTCCGGATAGAGGGTAACCATCTATAGGACACTCCTCAGTATACTTACCTCCTTTAGCTCCTGTAACAAGAGGCAGCACAAGGCGCGAATATGGTAAATACAGTCCTTTTGTAGCAGCTTTAACGTACTCTTGTCTGTCAATGGCGTAATTCAAAGCCTTTCTAAAGTCCATATTGGCAAGCCACGGTTTCCCTTCGGCATCAAGATTGAGCCTGAGCCAGTCAATGGCACCGTTCATCATAAGCTTTGTATTTGGATCATCTTTATATTTGTCCCACAATGCGTTAGGCACATATACCCAGTCCAGCTCTCCGTTTTCATACATGCTCAAGGCAGTATTGGGATCGGTAATCTGAAGTATGGTCACTTTTTCTAATTTTACAGCATCTTTATTCCAGTAATCCGGGTTCTTTTTCAGCGTAACATTAGATTCATGCTTCCATTCTTCCAAAATAAATGGACCGTTGTAAACATTGTTTGCTGCTTCAAGAGCAAAGTCTTTTCCGTATTTTTCAACTATGTCTTGGCGTGTGGGCATAAAGCATGCAAGGCTTAAATACCCTAAAAAATAAGGTGCGGGATTTGCTATCTTTATTTCCAGTGTCTTTTCATCTATAGCTTTGACTCCTACTTGACTTGCATCTTTGATTTTTCCTGTATTATAGGCTTCGCCGTTTACTATCATATATCCGGCAAAGGCATATGCAGCACCTGTGTTAGGATCAAGAAGTCTTTTTATTCCGTATTCAAAATCATTTGCAGTCACAGGCTCTCCATCGCTCCACTTTGCATCTCTTAAGTGAAATGTATAGGTCTTTCCATCTTTGGAAATATCCCATGTCTCCGCCACGCCCGGCTGAACTTTGCCCTCATGAAGCCTTACTAAACCTTCAAAAATTGCGTTGGAAACCTCCACAGACGGCATAGCATTCATAAGCTGTGGATCAAGGCTGGGTATCTCTGATGACTGAGAAAAGGTTAATTCTTGCTTTACTCCAGGCTCTGCCTCTTCCTTAGGTTTATTTGAACCTCCGCAGCCGGCAAGGGCTGTGCAGGCAATAAAACACGCTATAAGCAGAGCAAGAGTTGATTTAAGTTTTTTGCTCATTTTTACGCCCCCAATTATAATTAGTCGGGTAAACCTACATTTACATATTTATACAATAATAAGCTCTTTTGGTGATCTCGTCAAAATTTCACAACCGTCTTTGGTTACCGCTACCATATCTTCAATCCTAACACCTCCCCACCCGGGTATGTATATACCAGGCTCTACGGTAACCACATTACCTACTTCTAAGATATGGGTACTATTAGGCGACATGGCAGGAGCCTCATGAATTTCAAGGCCCACTCCGTGACCTATGCCATATTCAAACATTCCTTCTACGCCTTCGGCTGTTATCACATCCCGGGCAGCTTTATCAACCAGCTTGCATTTGGCCCCGGCTCTTACGGCTTTTGCTCCTTCTTCCTGAGATCTTTTGACAACATCATAGATATATCTTTGCCTCTCATCTGCCATTTTCACAGCAACGGTCCTTGTCATATCAGACCTGTAGCCACTGTAGAGAGAGCCTATATCCATTGTCACAAAATCCCCTGCCTCAATGGGCTTATCTGAAGGGATTGCATGGGGTTTGGATCCGTTCTCCCCTGATGCCACTATAAATGAAAAACCTACATCATCAGCGCCTTTCTTCTGCACCAGGTATATAAGCTCTCTTTTTACGTCTTTTTCAGTAACTCCCGGCTTTATGTAGTTTAGCGCTTCGCTAAAAGCCTCGTCTGTAATCCTTGCAGCCTCTCTCATGTAAGAAATCTCGTTTTCGTCTTTTACCTGACGTATTTTCTCAACAAGGCCCACGGTTCCTATTAGCTCTATGCCTTTTAAATTTTCTCTTAACTTATCGTAAAAGTCCACTGTGAGTACGTCTTTTTCAAAACCCAGCTTTTTTATTCCGTATTTTTCACATACCTCGCCTGCCGCCTCCGGCAAAGTAGGATGAGGAGCTTTCCACTTTATTACATCGAAGCCTTTGCATTCCTGTTCGGCTTGTTCTGTGTATCTTGAATCAGTTATAAGCACCCGGGCATCCTTTGATACTAAAGCATAAGATTCTGAACCCGTAAATCCGCTGACATATCGGACATTAGCATCCTTTGCCAAAAATATCCCGTCTATATTTTCTTTTTCCATAAGATCAAACAGCTTTTCAAGTCTTTCCTTCATGAAACATTTCTCCCCTCTTAATTTTGATTCTAGTATAAAGATCTTCTTTTCCGGCTCTATGCTTAAAAGGTCGTATTACTCCCCGTCGCGCAAAACAGGATATTGATATTTTTTAGGTTAAAATTGACTTTAAATATTCAATATCGGAATCGATTTTCATTTTTGCTTAAAAATTCGCGGTATGCTAACACACAGTACTTTTACCAATTTATTTGTGTAATTTACCCATTCGTGAGGGATGGTAGATGCCATATGAACACAATCTCCCGGATTTAATTGATACTCTTCATCATCAATTAAGATTGTCAGGATTCCCTCTAAAACATACGCAAATTCTTCTCCTTCATGAGTATATGTTGCCACTTTATTTTCCTTCTGATTAGGAAAAAGGGTTATAAGCATAGACTCTAAGACTTTTCCGTTGGTATCATTTGTAAGCCTGTTATAAACTCTGGATTCCTCAACAGAAAAAACCTCTTGCTCATAACTTCGCATTATTAAGTTTTCATGTTTTTGCGGAAGAGTAAAAAAATAGGCAAGTTCAGTTTCCAACGCATGTGCAATCTTCTCCAGTGCGGTTATGGAAACAGCACTTGTTCCTCTTTCAACTTGGGATAAGAAACTTATTGAAAGGTCTGTCTTCTTGCCTAACTCCTTTAAGGTTAATCCTTTATTATTGCGCAGTTCCCTTATCTTATTGCCGATATCCTTTCTTTTAATTGTCTTCACTCCTTACTCGACATACTGTTGCTCAATAATAAAAATTGTTTTTAATGTTTTAATGTTTTGTTTAAATATTCGACATAGATGTAAAAACTCCTTTATTTTTACTGTAATTTTAGTGAAATTTTATGGTGCACTGATAATTAATAAGATATTTTATTAGGATTAAAAAAAGTTTTCGAAGTTATAAAAAATTCAGGAGCATTATTCCAGTTTTGCCATAACCATAAATACAAAAATCTCCTGTGAATTGCCAGAACACAGGAGGTTATAGAAATAGTCACCTTTTTTCATAAATTACTTACGAATACTTTTTACCTTCTTTAGGCACTCTGTATATATTTCATAAGAACTTCGAAGCTTATATAAAAATAATCATGTTCATGTTTCATATATTACTGCTCAATATCAATAAATATCTGCCATCTGATAAATATCGCCTAATGGGCTTGCCTTCCTTGTGAGTTTACCGTTTTCTACAAGTGTATCTAGGGCTGCCTTCAGGGTTCTTACTTCGTAGTTCGCCCCAGCCTGCCGGTTAATTTCCTCTACTGCACGGGCAAAGCTTGCAGCATAGATGGGCAGATGGGGTTTTATTGCTTCAAGGAGTTTGTCCTCAGAGTTTTCTCTATGCAGCTGTATTTCATCCAATGGATTTTGGGTATGTGGGCTTCTGGTATGGGGGAATCGCACTCGTATAGCCACAGTTCTTCCAAAAAGCGGCGATGATACGAAGGCATCACCTGAGGGCAAGTAAGGAAGTCGCCGTGCTTCTTCTGCCTTTATATCGGTTTCCTCGCTAATAGTGCCGATATCCGATGCGCGCACGGTTCTAAATATTATTTTGGTATTTAGCTGTGCGGTTACGGTTTCGTCCAGCAGCGTGGGCCGTTGTGTGGCAAGTATCAAAAATACTCCGTATTTTCTACCTTCCTGAGCTATCTCGGTAATTATTCCCTTTGTGGCTGCATCACGTCCCTTAGGTGCAAAGTTGTGAGCTTCATCTGTTGCGATGATAAATGGCGGAAAATAATCCCCCGATGCTTCACCCTTAAGTTCCCCGTCCTTGTAATCCCTGCGCTTCCGGTAAATATTGGAAAGCAGATATGTGGAAAATACCTGCAGGAGCCATATAGGGCCTTGAATTACTGCTAGTTTGCCCTGCATCATGGCTTCCTTTACCGGCTTTATATCATGGCTGAAAAGACCGGAATTGTGCAGTCGTCTAAGCCTCCATGCGATGCCCTGCACCGATGGAAGTGGGATGTTTTGGTATTCTTCAAGGAGTTGGCGCATTTTAACATGTTTTTCTCTTTCCATAGGCTCCATATCCTGTTTTAATGCCTGCTCAATCCTCAAGCGGCCCATCTCCAGTGCTTCACTTAAAAGCTCGAGGCGGTTAGAAAAGCTAAGATATGTATCACCCCTAAGGTGCAGCGATTCTATGGCACTGGACATAGCTTCGGTCAGTGGCGATACTGCCGATAAAAGCGCCAGCAAATCGCCTCGGGATAAGTTTAAAAATTCTACACCTATATGTTCACCTATCTGAAATTTTCTAAAGTTATCCTTGAAATCTCGCTTTTCTTCACTGCTTTCCTGGCTTTCGGAAAACTCCATTTCATAGTGTGGGTCAAGCATCAGAGCAGGAAATCCGTGTTTCATAATCTCTTCCATAATTACCCTAAGGCCGAAGGATTTTCCCGAGCCAGAGCCGCCGAAGACCCCAATATGTGGGTACTGCTGAAATGATCTGAGGTCCAGAAAAAACGGCACATTTTTCGTTTTATAAAGTTTACCGCCGGAAAACATTTCACAAAGTCCTTTTAGGTCATCTTCCATGGTAGCAGCGGTTTCCTCTGTGTTTTTAATTTCACCAAGTAAAAGCCCGTCTTCCCGCACACCTTTTAACAAATGCCCTCGCACCTCATCAAATGCGGGCAAACGCACCGAACTGCCTGTAACTACCGGAAAACTGGCTTCGGTAATCAGCTTGACTTTTGCAATATTTATTTCATCTTCACTGATGGAATATCCCAAATGCTTTAAAGACTCTAGAACATCAGCATCGTGGATACTGCTGCCTATGGAAAGCGGTATGAACCTGTTGTAGGAATTGCTTTCTACCACTTCGCCGATAAGGTTTCCCTGATATAGATCTTCTAAAACTAAAAGCTCGTTTATACGAAACTTTCTATCTTTTGATGCAACATAAACTTCCTGAGGTGTTGTAAGCCCTACTACCTGCATTTGCACAAAAATCCCTCCTACATCTGGCGTCTTTCGCGCTTAGGTTTTAAAAATTCCGCATAATCTTCCCCAAGATATGCATTTAAAAGGCCTTCCATTACCGCATCGGTAATCCTAACATTCTTATCTATTATATCAAGCCAAAGTGGTATGCCTCTGCCATCCTGCGGTGTCAGGGTAAATATAAGGTTTGACACTTCTGCCAGATATTCCTTCTGCTCCTCCAAAAGGTCAATACCTATGGGCTTTGGGTCATGGGATGAACGCATAAAAAATGTGCGAAAACCTTCTTTAAATAAGCCAGGAACAATCTCCAATATTTCGCCTACCTGCAAGAGCCCAAACAAAATTTCCCAGTCCGAAGCCGGAAATCCTCCAAGATTCAGCACATCTTTCAGGCAACTGCTGATTATATTTGTTGAGATTCCCTCTACAACACCTACCAATACAGCATCTTGAGCTAGTGCACGATTTTTCAGTGTTTCCCACATTGGTGCCGATTCAATCTTGTAGCGCACAAGAGAGCCGTCAAGCAAAACCACCCTTGGATTAAACTTATCGAGAGCCTCCAGTGCCGCTTTTACTTCCAGTTCTGCAAGATTGCGCTTTATAAAATCTCTGTATTCTTCCTCGGTTATTACGTCTTTCATAATCAGCGGCGAGACGGCATCAGTCATAACGACGTCTTCTTCCTTGCTGCTGCATGCCTTAGCCAGAGCTTGCTGCAGCGTAAATAAATACGGGAAGGGGCCGCCTGCATTGTTGGTGGAACCGTCCACGCCAACTATTTTACCTTTTTGGGCAATATTCGACAGGCCTCGACAGTCAAGCTTCTGGCACATTTTAAAACTCCCGATGCCTTTATCAGCTACCATGAAACGCAAAGCATCCACAGAAGGCTTTTGCTGTAATCGTAAGCGCATGGCCTTCGCTGTTTCTTCAAACGTTCGCTTCAAATTGGTATTTAATTCAAACATAATATTATCACCTGCCTGAAATAAGTAAAAATTTGCAATTGCATGTTGACTTTTTTTGTCATTTCTGGTAGTATTTAATTGGGGTAAATGTCGAAATATGAATTAAGGGGGCAAAATAATAATGAAGTCTACGGGAATCGTCAGAAAAGTTGATGGTCTAGGTCGCGTCGTTATACCTATAGAATTGAGACGCACATTAGGTATTTCCGTCAAAGATGCGCTGGAAATTTATGTAGATACGGATAGAATTATTTTAAAAAAATACTTGCCGGCTTGCATCTTCTGCAGTAGTGCTGAAGAATTGATCAATTTTCACGGGAAAAATATTTGTAAAGACTGTGCAAAAAAAATTGAGAATGCTTTAGCAGTAACTTCTACAAGTGACGAAGGTACCCCGACTAAAAACGATTCGGAAACAATTGACAAAGCAATCTGATTACGCAAATTAAGACAACAAATTTTAAGGAGCTAAAGTCAAAAGAAGAGACTACTATGATCGGTCTCTTCTTCTTTATTTTCTTAAATCTTTTAACTATGCCATCTGTTACATGGGTATCATAACACATTTTCTAATTTGTGTAAACAACTGCGTTCTTTCATCATTTCTTTAGATCTTCCGGCTGCACTTTCAACAGCTCTAATAAGTAAGTCGGCAAAGTCTGCCTTTTCCAGAACTTTTATGCCGGCCATGGTAGTGCCTCCGGGTGTGGTAACCTGCTTCCTTAGTTTTTTTGGAGATTCACCGGTTTCTATCACCATTTTCGCCGCTCCATATACTGTCTGAACCGTCAATTCCTCAGAAAGCCAGCGAGGCAAGCCTACTTTTACTCCGGCCTCAATCATTGCTTCCATAAGCAGATACACATAAGCCGGTCCGCTGCCTGAAAGGCCTGTCACCGCATCCATCATTGTTTCTTCAACTACGGACACCTTGCCTATGGAAGAAAATATTTCTTCGGCAAAATCTTGAGCTTCTTTTGTAGCATAGCTGCCTAGAGTAATAGCAGTAGCCGATTCTCTTACCTTGCAGGCAGTATTGGGCATCGCCCTTATAACTTGTACTTTTTTATCCAAAACAGTTTCTATAAATTTTGTAGATATTCCGGCAGCCAAAGTAATAATAATATGGTTTGCTGTTATAAATTTTTGAAGTGATATGAGTAATTCGTGTACATCTACGGGTTTTACGGCAATAATCAAATACCTGCATTTTGAAAGAATTTCTTTGTAATCCCTTGTAGTTTTGACATTATATCTTTCCCTCAAAAGCTGCAGTTTATCATCGTTTTGTTTATTCGTTACATATATATCTTCAGGCGGCATTATGTCCTGGCTTAAAATCCCATCCAGCATCGCTTCTGCTATGGAACCGGCACCAAATATACCGACACTTTTCTGATTTTGCACTGGGTATCCTCCTATCGCTATCTTTTATACTTTAATATATTAATATAGAACATAAAAAAACCCTTCGCCTGTAAAGGGCGAAAGGTTGCTTTCCGCGGTACCACCTTCATTGGTCTAAAAGACCCACTCTAAAGTATACTTGAATTTTATCAAGATTATACCTTCCCCCTACTAACGGTAGGTGCTCCGTACCGGCTCATCGCCGTAAGCTCCGGGGTGGGATTTTTCAAAAGACATTTGCTTAAAACCTTTTGGCCTGTAAGCTTTTCTGTTTAACGCTTTTTGTCTTTTTACTTTCCCCTTCAACGCTTCTTGAATATGTCATTTGTCAATTAGTATTATTATATATCATCACTAATAAAGGTGTCAATAAGAAAAAAATTGACGCGATTGTATATGTATCTACAAAGGTATCATAACAAGAAGCATAAAAAGCAGGCGAAATATATAATTATTTCTACCAGTACCTTTTTCAATTCCCATATTTTCATGAGCCTTAGTTAAACTATTTCTAGTTTCTAAACCTTTAAAAATTTTCTATGGTTTTTCCCCATAAAAGGTTAAAGCATTTGAAGTCTTATTGAATAAATAAATATTGTCTTTGTCAAGTATTAAATAAAAAGAATCATTATTTAGTATAATATATGTGTCAATAGGGTCATTCTTTAAAAAGTAGATTTGATTTTTAGTCAGCAAGCTAAAAATCAACCGAACTAATTTACGAGCTGTAAGTGCGAGTGCCCTTTTGTGTTGGTGACAAGTTACTTCACCGAACTTCTTGTAGTAGTATTCCTTATACTCAGGCACATGGTTTTTAACGCTGTTTGCAGCCTCAATTAAATAGTATCTAAGGTACCTATTGCCGGTCTTAGTCATTCTAGTATCATCAGCAGAATAATTGCCCGACTGCTTAACTCTCCAAGTAAGCCCTGCATACTGAGCCAAAGCATTATGAGAGTCAAAAGTAGTAATAGTGCCAATCTCAGCTAAAATACCACTAGCAAGCACAGGCCCAATACCGGGTATAGAAAGGCTTGTCCCCTTTGTCCAAAACCGCCCAAAGACTGGTCACTTGCTGATGGATATGTTGATGATGCTGATGATGCCGTAAAATTTATCAAAAATATTAGACCTTATTAAAAGTGCTGTTGCAAGACGAAAGCACCAATCTTATCTCAAGTTGGTGCTTTACATACTATATTATATTATTTCTACTTAAATATTTATGAACCCTTTATATAACAGACGGGGAAAAAGGGATTTGGTTCTCTCTAAATAAATTTTTGCAAAAATCTTTTAAAAAAAGTGAACCAAAACGCATCTTAAACGTCTGTACTATAGAAGGGTTTCAAGAGAGGTTTCTATTTTAATTGTGCCTTAAGACCTTTGAAACTAAAAGTACAAATAAACAAGCGAGAGAGGTGAATCCATGATAAAGGGATAAGCTCTTAAATTTAACAGTATTGTGTAGCGGGACTCAAAAATTGTGAGAAAGGAAAAAATGACAAAACATGGAGGTAAAGGTCATGAGAAAAAAGATTTTTTTCTTAATTACAGTTTTAACCATCTTAGTAATGTTTACTTCAATATCTCTAGCATCTGAAACAAATACAGAAGATGAAATTTTATCATATGATTATGCACCTGTCATCGGGGACTTTGTACCTGATCCTGAGTTAGAGAAACCCTGTCCATGGTATATATCCCATGGAGATGATAGATCACAGTTTCCTGTAGCGACTAACTTGCATAAATGGACAGGTTATTATTATGTGCCAATTCCTTATGGAAGAGCAGGTGCTAACCCTATTGATACCAATTTAGTGGAAAGTTCAGTGATTTATACCATAAACAAAAAATATGGCGTGTTGGCGGCTGGTAATTCAACAGGAAAGAAAGACTATACGCTACCTGGATATCCAACAGATAAAAATATTACGATATTCCCTCAACCCTGCTTCGCAACTATGTCAGCACAAGAGGTTTAATATGGTAGTTCGGGAGAGTGTTAACACTCTCCTAGTTTTTAAAATACGGAGGAATTTACGTGAAAAAGAATAATGCATTTTTTATACTTATTTGTTTGTTCTTTTTACTCATATCCGGATGCACCTACAACGGCAAAGATTCATTGCCTATAATAAGTTCCGAGGATTTCTTCTCAGATGATGCAGCATTTTTAAAAGATAAAATTATAATGTATCAAGACCATGGACTTTTTTCCGATTATTTTAAGGACTATAAAATCGAAGAATATTTAATCGAATATGATGCTTCATGTATATACGTTGATGCAAATAAAAATGCATATCTTCAAATTTCTTCTTCCAATAACATAAACAATGAGTTTGGAATTTATTCATTGACGGAAAAGGTATATACTCCATTGGTCACTTTGGACCAGGGCCATCAAGTAGCTATAAAAGCAGTAAACGATAATTTTATTATCTGGGAAGAAGATAAAAGCTCTAACTGGTATAAAACTTCTTTGCATGTATATAATTTAAAGACAAAAAAAGATACAGAGTTTTATGTTCACACTGTGGATCCAGAGACTGATATGGTCTATGAGTGGAACTTTAATAAGCCGGTATTAAAAGACGACATTGTGTATTTTGACGATATTGTGGGTATTAAAGATGATATATATCAAATAAATCTATTTCAATACAATATTACCGAAGATAAACTGGAAAAAATAAAAACTCAAGCACAATATCCCATGCTTTACAATGATGAAATAGCATGGTTAGGATACAGAAAAAAAGATAACGGTACCACCATAGTGGTCAATAATAACGGCAAACCTTTAGAAATAGCACAAATCAAAAGCAATGGTGGATTATTCCAGATGAGTTCTTCTAAAGATATCATAGCAATTATTGAAGGTATCAATATTCCCGATTACGACATTATTACAAGTCTGGCAGAAAAAACTAATAACGAAAACCCGAAAGAAAAAAGCTATAGTGAAAAAGAAACCTTGAGTCAGATTGCATATGGTGTGAAGATCTTTGACGGCAAAACCGCAGAGCCTGTCATGGTCAGTAAAGACCCTGTAGATACTCCGGACAACAATGGAAAATACATAGGATGGCGGCAGTTTACTAAAGATTACCCCAGATTTTATGATGTTGAAAACAAGCGAATTATTACTGTAGATAAATTAAGCCCTGAAAAGGTTTATGGTTGTCTTATAAATCAGAAGTATTTAATATTTGATACTTATAACAACTCTGATCCCTTAAATAAGTCAATTTCGCTCTACATTATTGATTTGGATCCTTCTTAATGGTATAAAGCGTTTATATACTTCTGCAATAAAGAAAGCGAAGGGAAAATTCGGGCAATCGTCCAACTGGAAGCAAACCCATTTAAAACCGTAATATTTCATGAAATGACATTTCAAAAAATCAGCGGAAGATGGGTGCTGGTTGATTTTGAATCAGATGTATAAGCCTACCAAAAAAAGGGTTGTTGCCGTATTTAGATCTAGGTATAGGTAAGTTCCCCGCTAATGCAGCTGTAACCACTCAAGCGGGTAAAACTGTAACGTCCGATATTTCCGAAGGAGACGTACTTGATATGCGATTGACTGACAACAAAATTATTATAGAACCATATAAATTGATTCCTTCCAGTCAAGCATACTTTTGGAGCAAAGAAACTCAAGAAGATATGTTGGAAGCCAGAGAATACGTAAAAGCCGGTAGGATGCGGGAGTTTTCCAATATTGACGAATTCCTGAAAGGTCTTCAAGATGACTAAGCGATTTAGGTCTACTCGTAAATTTGATAAGCAACTGACATCCCTTGATAAAAGTACTCGCAAACAAGCTATTAGGGCTATAGACCTATTTATGAAAGATCCTACTCACCTTTCTTTAAGATTAAAAAAGGTAAGAGGCACTCACCGTTATTATGAGGTATCCGTTAATATGTCCGAAAGAATTATTGTAGAAATTGACAAGTCTTCAAACTCCGAACAAATAAACACATCTTACATTATAGGAAAACACGAAGAAGTTTTTCCTTTATCTTAGTATAATCAACAAAAATAGGCTGTCCATAAGGTCAGCCTATTTTTATCTTTATCAATTACCTCCTGGATGGTTGCTTTCATCATAGCGGAAATATGGAAAAAGAGAAATTTGGTTTTCACTAAAATAAATCTTTTAAAAATCTTTTAAAAAAAGCGAACCAAAACGTCATCTAAAACGTCTGTATTATAGAAAGCTTAAATTAAAAAATATCAAGGAGAATATAAATGAGATATATAAAATATTTTACATGTTTAGTTATTTCAATTATTGTCATACTTGGAGCTGTTCTTTATAAAGATTTGTCCTTAAGTAAAAATAAAATCTCCGAGGAACAAGCCAAAGAACTTATGTCGAAATCACAGCGCCTGTACCTATCTTTATTAAACGCCAAATCACCTATAGGTGACACAATACCGGATTTAAAAGTGGAAGGTGATAGATATTGGCTGTATGTAAAGGACGAGCGGATAAACTCCAAAGAAAAAATTATGAATCTGCTCAATGAAGTGTACACAAGTAAACTTTCCGAAAAGATTTATAAGGATTTAAAGTTTGAAGAAGCGGACGGCCGCATACGTAGACCGCTGGGTGATTTGGGTACCCTTGCGGATTATGTAAATTCGAAAATCAATCGTATAACTGCCTTTAGAAATAGATGCAAAGTCGAAGCAACTGTACCTCACAACATAGATGATGACGATATAACCTCCTACAGTGAAGAAACAATGGAGTTCTTATATGAGGAAGGTACCGGCTGGCGATTGAATACTTTAGTGTTTTAACAAAGGATGTGGAGAATTATGGACAAAAAAAAGATATTTTTGTATATAACTACAATAATATTGGTTTTGATTTTATCCCTGACAGCATATTTAGCTCTCAAAAATCGTTCTATTCCTTCATTTAAACCGGAAGATTTTAATGTGGAACTTTTATCTGTAACAGTAGATAGAAACATGACTCATAAAGAATACTATAGAATAAGCTATGAAATTTTAATTAAAAATAATGTCCCAAAGCCTTTGAGAATCGAAGCCTTCGGTTATTTCGGTAAAACAGCGGAAAATCTGTTGGCGGAGAATGGGTTGTTGCCATATTTGGAGCTAGGTGTAGGTAAGTTTCCGGCTAATGCAGCTGTAACCACTCATGCAGGTATAACAGTGACGCCCGATATTTATGAAAAATGCCGCAAGGATTTTAATGATTTGACCATTGTGCTTGTTATAAACGGTAGAGATAAATTGCAGTATAAATTGAAATAGGCTGCCATATGGCAGCCTATTTCAATGCTTTTTCGTTCCATATAGCCTGGTCGCCGGCATCGCCGAGACCGGTTTATAAAGGGTATATTATGGGCAAAGAGGGATCGGAAAGCTAGGAGTTTCGCTTGGGGGACCTTTCCAAAGATTTAGCCTTCTCTTTAAACTCGGTTATTAGATTCAATGCCGCCTGTTCACTAACTTGTACCAAAAAGCGGGAATGAGATACCAACATTTGAGTCGCTTCATCGGAGATGATCACTGTATACTTTTTATCGGCGGTTTCCATCAATTACCTCCTGGATGGCTGTTTTTTAAATAACATTTGCTTGCGAATCTTCCATGAAAGCTCCCAGAAATTGGCTCTTGTATAGATCGGCATAAAAACCGCCTTTTGCCATTAGTTCCTCATGGGTGCCTTGTTCTATTATTCGGCCGTGATTCATAACCAATATATTATCCGCATTTCTAATAGTGGATAGACGGTGAGCGATAACGAAGCTCGTTCTATTTTCCATAAGTTCCTTCATGGCTTTTTGAATGGATATTTCCGTTAAGGTATCAACATTGCTGGTTGCTTCATCAAGTATTAATATATCAGGATCTGCCAGTATAGCTCGTGCAATAGTAATAAGCTGCTTTTCTCCATGGGAAATATTGGAAGCATCTTCGTTAAGAACTGTATTGTAGCCTTTAGGAAGTGCTTTTATAAAGTGATGAGCATGAGCCGCCTTAGCAGCTCTTATAATTTCTTCATCAGTAGCCCCTTCTTTTCCATAAGCTATATTTTCTTTAACTGTGCCGCTAAAAAGCCATGTATCTTGAAGAACCATTCCAAAAATCCTTCTAAGATTGCTTCTTTTAATATCTCTTATATCTGTATGGTCTACCATTATCTTGCCTGCATCTATTTCATAAAATCTCATAAGAAGATTTACAAGAGTTGTTTTCCCTGCGCCTGTAGGTCCAACTATAGCAACCATTTGTCCCGGCTCTACATTTATTGTTAAATCTTCAATTAAAGGTTCATCTTTCTTATAGCTAAAATGCACATGGTCTAAATCTACATATCCTTCGGCATTTTCAATAACTGTCGCATCTTCTTTGTCAGGTATTTCTTCTTCTTGATCTAATATTTCAAAGACTCTTTCAGCTGACGCAATTGTAGATTGAATGATATTGGCTATATTTGCGGTTTGAGTTATAGGCTGCGTAAACTGCCGCGAATACTGGATAAAAGCCTGCACATTGCCTATCGTAATACGTCCGCCGGCCACCATTATACCTCCGACAACACATACAAATACATAGCCTAGGTTGCTGATAAAGTTCATGATAGGCATTATTATTCCTGAAACAAATTGAGCCCGCCATGATGCTCCGTAAAGTTCCTCGTTTATGGATCTAAATTCCTCAATAGCATCTTCCTCGTGTCCGAAGGCTTTTACAACATTATGACCGCCATACATTTCTTCTACATGACCGTTTAAATTGCCCAGCACTCTTTGCTGCATAGCAAAATATTTTTGAGAACGAGAGGCGATAGACCTTATGGCTAATAAACTTAGCGGCAGTGTTATCACGGTAACCAATGTCAGCATCGGGCTTATTGTCAGCATCATTACGATTACTCCGATAAGGGTAACAATTGCAGTAATCAGTTGAGTCATACTCTGCTGCAGTGTGGAACTTATATTATCTACATCATTTGTGACTCGGCTTAAAATTTCTCCATATGGGTTTGCATCAAAGAATTTAAGGGGTAGCCTGTTCAATTTCTCCATTATATCTGCCCTCATTTTTCTTACTACGCCTTGGGCTACTCCGGCCATCATATAATGCTGAATATAGCTGAATGCAGAGCTTGATATATATAGGCCAAGTAATATAAGTAAAATGTGGATTATATAGGGAAAATCTATATGGGCCCCGGGTTCATTATGCAGTATAGCCATAGAACCTTCGAAAAGCTTGGTTGTTGCCATACCCATAATTTTTGGACCTAAGATATTAAATATTGTGCCGAGGGCTGCCATACAAAACACGACTAAGATTATCGGCACATACGGTTTTATATAATTTAAAAGCCTCATCAAGCTGCCTTTAAAATCCTTGGGCTTTTCCACAGCCCTTGCCATAGGCGGTCCGCCGCCGCGGCCTTTTCTGTCTCTTGCTCCTCCCAGTTTGTGGCTGTCAATTCTCTCATTTTCACTGCTCATGCTATTTCCTCCTCTGAAAGCTGCGAAAGAACAATATTCCTGTAAGTTTCACAGTTTTCATAGAGTTCTTTGTGTTTGCCTATGCCTGCTATTCGACCTTCATCTAATACAATTATTTGATCTGCATTCATAACTGTTGCGACACGCTGAGCTACAATTATCATAGTAGAATTCTTGGTCTCTTTGCTTAATGCTACTCTAAGCTTAGCATCTGTTTTAAAATCCAATGCAGAAAAACTATCGTCAAACATGTATATTTTCGGCTTTTTTACAATTGCTCTTGCAATACAAATTCTCTGCTTTTGTCCGCCCGAAACGTTAAGGCCGCCTTCTGCAATCATGGTATCAAAACCATCTTTCATTCCGTTTATAAATTCTGATGCTTGGGCAATTTCTGCCGCATGCCGCACTTCTTCATCTGTAGCATCTTCTTTGCCATATCTTATGTTTTCGGCAATCGTGCCCGTAAATAAGACAGACTTTTGCGGCACATAACCTATCCATGAACGAAGAACTTTTTGCGGGATGTCTCTTATGTCAATTCCATCTATAGTTATTTTGCCGGAGGTTACATCATAAAACCTCATAATAAGATTTGAAATAGTGGACTTTCCTGAACCTGTGGCACCTATTATCGCAGTAGTGCGTCCCGGCAGTGCCTTAAAAGATATATTGGATAGTGCCGGCTCTTCAGCATCAGGATATTTAAATGTTACATCGTCGAACTCTAATATTCCCTTTATTTCTTTTGGAATGACAGGATTTTCAGGATCTACTATTTCAGGTTCCATATTTAATACTTCTTTGATTCTTTCTACCGATGCAGCTGCACGCGGTATCATTATAAACATCATAGAAAGCATCATTGTGGAAAACATTATTTCCATAGCGTATTGAATAAACGCAAGGAGATCCCCCACTTCCATTATTGCCGCATTTATTTTAAGGCTTCCATACCACACAATGGCGACAGTCGTAACATTAAATATCAGCATGATAAGAGGCATCATAATAGCCATTAACCTGTTTACTCTTATAGCAACATTGGTAAGATCAATATTTGCAGCATTAAAACGTTTTTTCTCATGCTCTACTCGGTTAAAGGCTCGAATAACTCTAACACCTGTAAGATTTTCTCTCATTACCCTGTTTACTGTGTCGATTTTGAGTTGCATGGCTCTGAAAAGAGGTAATGAAAACTTTGATAATACTACTATTACCCCTGCTATTATAGGCACAACTATCCAAAAAACAAAAGACAGGCTTGGTGCAGTAGATACTGCCATTATTATAGCGCCTATAGCCATTATGGGAGACATTACGACCATTCTAAAAAATATCATTGCAACCATTTGCAGCTGAGTTACATCATTTGTGGTTCTTGTTATAAGAGAGGCTGTTCCTATTTTGTTAAATTCATTAAGGGAAAAACTTTCTACTTTCTCGAAAATACTTTCTCTAAGTGACTTACCAAAACCCATAGCAGCCCTGGAAGAACAGTAACTTGCCGCTATCGCTGCGCCTACAGCACCGAGAGCTACAAACAGCATTTTCCCTCCTACGGCAAGAATGTAACCGGTATCTGTGTTTACTATGCCGGTATTTACGATATCTGCAAGCATCGACGGCAGCATCAGCTGTGACATCGCCTGGCAGAATATAAAGATCAATGATGCTAAAATGAATGGCCAATATGGTTTTAAATTACTTAAGATTTTTTTCATAAAATTAATCACCTCTTATTAGCCTCAATAGATTCTTTAAGATTATCCCTTATTCTTTTAAAAAGTCTGTTAAGAATGTTCTTTTCCTCATTTGATAGCCTGCTAAACATTCTTTCTTCTATGCATTGTATTTCTTTATATATACTTTTGCACAGTTTCCTTCCGTATTCAGTAAGGTATACGCGCACAACCCGCTGGTCAGTTTCATCTTGGACTCTTTTTACCACTCCTGCTTTTTCCATTCGCTTCAGCATAATGGTAACAGTAGGAGCTTTCATTTTTAAGCTGCGTGCAAGTTCCGCTTGACTCTGTCCGTCGTTTTTATAAAGTGCAAACAGCAAAGGCGGCTGCCCAGGATAAACATCCCTTTTTTGAAACGACCTATGCGTCTTCAGGTAATGTAATCTTGCAATCTCCAGAAAGAGAGCATAATTTGATTCAGGGTCTAAACAATTCATTTAAATCCTCACTCTCTAATTTACTTAGATGTCTAACGAATTTGTATTATATCACTTAAAATACAAAAGTCAATAATATATTTTACAAAAATCTGGGCTGTCTTCCAAATAGACAGCAAAGCCTATATCCCTGTTATGCAAGGGTTATAGGCTTTTTTTCTTGGCTTTAGATGTAAAAGTCGGTTATATATCATCAATTAATAAAGGTGTCAATAAGAAAAAATTGGCACCTTTTAAGTCTGTTTTTCTTTGGCATCAGATTTTTTTATCAGCAGCTCATATGCTTGGTTTCTTGAGAGTCCTAGTTGTTTAGCAGCTCTTTTCATTGCCTGATTTTTAGAAAGACCTTCTTCCATCTCATTTTGCATAATCAACCAAAGTTTATCTGCAAGATGAGATTCCGAAAGTTCCGGTTCACTTATACCATCTACCGATGTTTTGGCAGATTTTTGCCCAGAATGTGCACCCTCCACGACAATAACCATCTCACCCCTGGGCGACTTTACATGGAATCTTTCTATTACCTCTTCAATAGTCCCTCGAATAAATTCTTCATGTACCTTGGTCATCTCCCGGGCAATGACAATCTGCCGATTCCCCAAAGCATCCTTTAAGGCTTTTAATGTTTTTATTATACGGTGTGGTGCCTCATAGAATATCAGTGTCCTTTGTTCATCTGCCAGCTCTTTTAGTGTTTGCTTTTTCTCTTTAGTTTTTTGAGGCAAAAAACCTTCAAATGCAAATCGCTTGGTAGAAAGGCCGGAAGCTACCAAAGCACATATGGCGGCTGCCGCTCCGGGAAGTGGTACCACCCGGATATCTTGCTCAATAGCATCCTTTACTAAATCTTCCCCCGGATCTGAAAGGCCGGGAGTTCCTGCATCAGTTACAAGAGCAACATCTTTGCCTTCCTTTAAAAGCTCAATAACCTTAGGGCCTTTTGTCATCTTGTTATGCTCATGGTAACTGGTCAGAGGTGTTGTTATTTCAAAATGATTTAACAATTTTATGGTAACACGTGTATCCTCAGCGGCTATTAAATCTACTTCTTTTAATATTTTTAAAGCTCTCAGCGTGATATCTTCCAGATTTCCTATTGGTGTAGGACACAGATATAAAATACCCGGCTTACTCATCTTAAACCTCCGGTCGTTTTCCAAAATATATTTGTTTTATCTCATCGGTATAGCTTCCGTCACTGTTGTAAACCACGAGAGGCGGAAGTATTTTTATGCCGCCTGAGGCACCCTTTTTTGCCATCATCAAAAACAAGTTCGGACCGGCTTGGGCTTTTGGATGGATAAAACGCAGGATTTTAGGTTCAAGGCCTAATGATCTCATTTTATATATAACATCTACAAGCCTTACGGTTCGATATACCATATAGAAGCAACCGCCAAAGCTCAATAACTGCCACGAAACCTTTGCCACATCCTCCAGTGTAGCAGCAACTTCATGTCTGGCAACGGCTATGCTCGGATTAGGGCTGATTTTGCCTTCATTTATCATCATATACGGTGGATTTGTTACCACAACAGAAAAACTCTCCCTACCGAAAATCTTGACAGCTTCCTTTAAATCGCCATGGACTATTTTAACTCGCTCTTCGAGCCTATTCATCTTTACATTTCTTACCGCACGATCAAAGGCTTCTCCGACTATCTCTATACCTACAATCTCCTTGGCATCAGTCTTGGCTGAAAGCAATAGAGCAATTACGCCGCTTCCCGTTCCAATATCTATTACTCTGTCATTTTTATCAGCTTTTATAAAATTTGCCAAAAGTACCGAATCTATGGCAAATTTATATGAGTCTTGCTTTTGGATGATTTTTAAGCCGTCACACAGCAAATCATCAATTTGCTCGTTTGGATATTTTAAGAATTTGTCCACTTAAATTCACCTTTACGCTACAATATCTGATTTCATTATACCAAATGCCTATTTAATTAACAATTAATTATATGGAATACCGCATTATGCCGGCTATTTAAAAAGATGGAACAGCCTCTTCTTGCTTAGTTTACATAGTGCAATCCTACCCTAGCGCCAAAAGTATTTTGCATATAAAAAGACCCCTCCATTGCAAAGTTTTATATACCACCATTTAAGTAAACAGTTTTAATATTTTCGCTGTTTGCTTTGCATATAAATCTTGCAGGGAGAGGCCTTTTATTTATATCGTGTATCTGCGGTTAGGCTGATACCGAATTGCTGCTGGTTCTTGTAAACATGGAAATAACGATTATAAGCAGAGCCGAAACTCCAAGAGCAATTAAGATTTTAAATGTACCAAGGGCATCGATTTGAGATAAAACGGCCCCTACTATCATTCCAACTCTAGCACCCCAAGGCGTTACCTTACTATTGCATTTACCCATTTCAAAAGATTCATCGGGTCTTTCCTTCCAGAGCAAACCTACAATAAGAAGGGGGACTAAGCCGCCACCGGCCATGGAATATGCTCTGGAAAATAAGCCTAAAATCGAATCGGAATAAATGGAAATAACAGCAGCCAAGATACCTACAATAACAGTCAATGCTCTTACGATTGTAACCAATTGAGCATCAGTAAGATCAGGCTTGAATACCGCAACAATGTCATTGGTCATAAGAACAGTTGCTGAGTTCAGGTTTGAATCAGCTGAAGACATGCCTGCTGCCATTATACACATAAAAATACCAACTGCCACAGTGGTAGGTACCATGTTCATCATAAACCACGGCATAGGATCTTCTCCGGTAAGATTTGGATTTATAGTATATATAATCATACCGACTATAGCAGTAAGCATAACAAAAATAATTGCAATGGTACCGCTGGAAAGCAAGCCATTGCGCGCAGTTCTTGAGTCCTTGGCAGCAAAACAGCTCTGCCAGTACATCTGCGCCGCTAATATTCCAACACAGCCCGTTACAAAGTTGGCTAGTGCAACGCTGTAATCTGCACCGCTCAAGCTCCACATTTCGGCTTTCCCCATTGCTGCAAGGCGAGTACCTATTTCGGCAAAACTGAAATTAACAGCCTTAAAGGCTTCAAAATAGAACATGCTGCCGAATACTATGACCAGAAGACCTAGCACAAAGTCCATCCAAACCAGGGAATAATAACCGCCGACAGTAGTATATATGATATAAATAGCTGTAAACAAAAAGACTATAGGCACGGGATTAGCACCTGTTATAACATGAAATATGCTTCCAAAACCTTTGGCTTGGCCACCTGTCCAGGCAATCATAATGCTGCAAGCCAGGATTGCTGCAATAACGCGCGTTACTTTATCTTTGACAATCAAATCATCAATCATTTCAATATACGTATTATAAGTAAATCTTCCGGCAAAACCTGCAAATATCAATGCAAAAATTATTTTTGACCCCTGCTCACCTAATATAAAAAACAGCCAGGGAAGACCGTTCGCATAACCTTTTGCCGCATGACCCACAAAATTTCCAACACCCATGATATTTGCAAATTCTGTAAAGAATATAAGGAAGAGCGGTAAGCTTCCGCCTGCAATCGAATAATCAGCAAAGCTTGCACTAGCCTTATGGCTTACCTTAAACGAAATCCAAAGAAAAAATATTCCCAGAACTATAGTGGCCATCCAAAGCAGCGTGCCAAGACTCATAATAATACCTCCTGTCAATTAGACTTTATTCGGGTTTCGCAATATGGATAATTACAGGATAACAAAGACGGTTCGCCTTCAAATCTCTTGGATTGAAAAGAAAACACCTCTAACCTTACAGCTGTTAACCGGTTAACGTAATTTATCCGAAAAGCTCCACCTCCCTTGTCTTGAATTTTTATGCTTCTAACAGCGCCTTTACGCTTGAAAAGCCTGATTTGACACGAAAAATTATATAAATAATTTGGTAGGCGGTAATACAAGCGTATTATAGATTCTAAATTTGCTCATATTGTTTTCGCTCATACTACTGCCTACTCTTTAGTTTATATATTTTTGGTTGCAGGTTTATATTTTTACGTTTTAAAATTACACCGCCACTTATTTTTAAGTTAAGAAAATTATTATGTTTACTCTATTTTGCCAAGTTTTCTCAGTTCACTTCTCAAAATTGTTATTGTATTCTCATCAGCCGGACACAGCGGAAGTCGAAGGCCTCCTACCTGAACACCTATTAGGTTAAGAGCGGCCTTGACCGGGATGGGATTTGTGATTACGAATAGGGCTTTAAATATATTGAAAAGTTTCAAGTGAATTTCTTTTGCCTTTTTTGTATTACCTTCTTCAAAGCTCGTTATCATCTGTTTTATCTCGCTGCCTACCACATGTGATGCTACGCTTATAACTCCCTGTGCTCCAAGTGCCAGCATGGGAAGTGTCAAGCTGTCGTCTCCGCTGTAAATCTCAAGGTTCGGTGCAAGAAGCCTCGTTTTGCTTGTCTTGTCAAGATTGCCTACGGCGTCTTTTACCGCTGCAACATTTTTAATTTCTGAAAGTCTTGCCAGTGTTTCGGGCTCAATGGTAACTGCTGTTCGTCCGGGTACGTTATATGGCACTACTGGAATATTCACTGCTTCAGCAATTGCTTTAAAATGCCGATAAAGTCCTTCTTGTGTTGGTTTGTTATAGTATGGTGACACCAATAACAGACCATCTACACCAACTTTTTCAGCCTTTTGGGACAGTTCAATGCTGTGTAAAGTTGAATTACTTCCTGTACCTGCCATAATTTTAGCTCGCTTGCCGGCTATTTCCTTGCAGGCTTTAAATAAATCCAATTTTTCTTCATCCGTAAGTGTCGGTGACTCACCTGTCGTGCCTGCTACCAGCAAAGTATCTGTTCCTGTTGCCAGTAAATGTTCTATTAAGTTTTCCAATGCCTTATAATCTATGTTCAGCTCTTCATCAAAGGGTGTAACCATAGCAGTTATGACTTTTCCGAAAATCATTTATATCTTCCTCCTTAAATCTTTCTAATGAAAGTTTACTTATGTCTATATCCAGGGATGTTCTGCCTTTGGTAATCAAATCACACAAAATCCTGCCGGTAATCGCAGAAAGGGCTATACCATCGCCCTCATGACCGGCAGCCATATAGAATCCTTCCACCTGCCGTACGCTTCCAAGTATTGGAAGACCGTCCGGGGTGTATGGCCTTAGACCTGCAAAGCTGCGGATAATGCTTATGTCTTTGAGTGCAGGAACTAATTTGGCCGCATGCTTTAACACCGCGCGCAGCGCTCTATGGGTAGTATTTTTACTATATCCCGCGAACTCTCGAGTTCCGCCTATTAATATGTTGCCGTTTTCGGTCTGACCCAGAGAAAGACCCACGCCCAATTGTGCATTTTCATCGTTGCCCAAAAGCTCTGGTTTGAACTTGGCTGTAATGTACTTAGCGCAATTGATATCGCCATGAATCAGCGGTGCTACCGGCTCTGTAACCATAATTTGACCCCGCCGAGGCACTATTGGTACATCAATGCCCACCATTGCACTAATAAATGGCGCATATACTCCACAGGCATTTACCACGGCACGTGTCATTATTTCCCCGTGATCCGTCACTACTGAGCACACTCGGCCATTTTCCAATTTTATTGCTTTCACCTCTGTGCCCAGCATCTCTTTAGCACCATACTTTTTCGCTCCCCTAAAAAATCCCAGTGTGAGATAGATTGGATTTACTTCGCTATCCATTGGGCTGTAAGTAGAACCAACAATATCCTTTGCAAATGCCGGCTGTTTTTGCCTTGCCTCATCCCTTTCAAGCAGTTTTACCGAAAGGCCAAGCTTGTTCTGCCTTTCTACGAATTGCTCCATTACCTGCCACTGCTCTTGGGTATAAATAACTATCATACCGCCGGCATTTTTAAACTCTATATCCACATCCAAATCCCTTTGCAAATCAGAAAAAAGTTTAATACCCTCTAGTGCCATCTTAAGATGTAAACCTGGGTTTTTAGATTGCAAGAGCACCGCTTTATCACAGGCACCGGAGGTACCTGAAGCAATATCATTTTTCTCCACCAGTATGACCGATACTCCTTTTTTTGCCAGGTGGTATGCCACCGAACAACCGATAACACCACCGCCAATTACTACAACATCTGCTTGCTGCATGGAGTTTCCCCTTTCATGATTGACTTATAATATTATATAATATGCAAATAGTATGCCAAAAGACTACTGCACTTTTTCAAGCTATAAAAGGGCATTTCTATTTATCATTTTTATAAATATTATAAGCTTTGACGAGTTGCTATGCTAAAATATTTAGAAAATATCAGTGCTGCCGCATATTTCTAAAAATTAGAATAGAATTTCTAATTTTTAGATAGGATATTTTCCCCTAGTCATTAATACCATACTTCTTTATTTTGTTATAGAGCGTCGCAAGTGAAATTTTTAGTGCATTAGCGGCATTTTGTTTGCCTCTTACGCTTGTTCCATATTCCTCAAGCGCCATTTTAATCATCTTACATTCCATTTCCTCAAGGGATAAAATGCCAGTCTTGTCTTTGCCCCTTTTTTTAAGCTGATTAAAGTAGGGAAGCAGTAAGTCCTCAGTAATCCACTCACCTTCGGCCATGAGAATTGTCCTTTCAAAAATATTTTTGAGTTCTCGCACATTGCCCGGCCATTGATAAGACAGCAGCAGTTCCTGAGCTTTATTAGTCAAGCCTTTAACATTTTTATAGAATTTTCGATTAAATTCCTTTATATATGTTTCGGCCAGGGCTACTATATCCTCCTTTCTCTCCCTAAGCGGCGGTATATGAATATTGATAACATTTAGCCTGAAGTAAAGGTCTTCTCGAAAACGGCCGCGTCGGATAAGCTCTAATAAGTTCTGATTAGTGGCAGAAATAATGCGGACATCGATTTTTATCGGATGTGTTCCACCTACTCTCTCAATTTCCTGTTCCTGAATTACCCGAAGGAGTTTTGCCTGAAGCACATGGCTCATATCTCCTATTTCATCCAAGAAAATCGTACCACCGTTTGCCAGCTCAAATTTACCTAGCTTCAGCTTTCCGGCCCCTGTAAAGGCTCCGGCTTCATAGCCGAAAAGTTCACTCTCTAAGAGGTTCTCAGGAATTGCAGCACAATTAACTTTTATAAAGGGTTTATTGCTACGCCTGCTCCCACCGTGCAGTGCATTTGCGAACAGTTCCTTACCTGTGCCGCTTTCACCGGTTATTAATAAGGTGGAGTCCTCTCGAGCAGCTTTTTTAGCCATATTGATTACATCCTTCATAGCAGAGCTTTTGCATATAATATCCTCAAAGCTGCCCTTGCCTTCATTCATTTTTTTAATTTCATCCTTCAAACCATCGATTAACGTTGTGGACCTCTTTAGTTCCTTAGTCAGTCGAATTACTTCACTGATATCTTGAAACACCACAACCGCTCCGGTCATTTCACCATTTACAATGACAGGTGAGGCATTAGAGATGACTTGGGCATTAGACCCCACGGCTCGGTTAGGTTTTCCTATACAGGGTTTGCCGGTTTTTAAAACCTCGGCTAATGCTCCATCCGCGGAAACGTCGAAAACATTAGTACCAATGCGCTGACTGGCGGGAATGCCGGTAATGCGTGTAAAACCTTCATTTACATATTGGATTATTCCGTTTTTATCCACCATCTGAATGCCTTCCTGAGCCGAGTTTAAAATTACCGACAATTGCTCTTTTATTTCCTTTATCTTTAAAAGTTCTTCCCTGTCCCTGATTACCGTAAGCATTATGTTAGCAGTTCTGGCATCAACCAATGTGGTAAAATCAGGTATTATTACTTGCAGTTGCTGAACTAACTCTTTATCTCCGGTTACTTCAAATATTACATCGAAGCGACAAGCTTTGAGCATAGTTTTCGGATCATCAAAACAATTTATACCTTTGTTCCTTGCAAGCCGTAATCCCGGAGCTAAAGGATTTATATCGGCAATTCCCATGATTTTGATATTATCAAAATCCGCCATTGTTTCTATTAAAGCTGTACCTCCTTTACCGGCTCCAATAATCCCTACTGATAATTCCAGCATTTTTCCCCCTCCACAGTTATTGGATGTTAAACTATGATTCAACGAAATTTTTTAAATTCCTGCTTTGAAATTAAAAAACCCTGCAGTAAAAGACTGTAGGGTTTGCATCCAAAATTATTTTCTATCTCGACCAGCTCCTGCTAAAACTAAAAGGCGTAAGAGTTGCATGACAGCCGTAAGCGTAGCAGCTACATAGGTAAGAGCCGCCGCACCAAGTACAGCCTTTACGGGACCTACTTCACTCCTGTCGATAAATCCGCCGCTTTCTAAAATTGCCACCGCTCTGTTGCTGGCATTGTATTCTACAGGTAATGTAATGATTTGAAATAAAACAGCAAGTGAAAACAGCAGTATTCCAACCAGCATAAGTGAATCCGCCCGAAACAAAAGACCTAAAAAGAATAAAGGAAAAGCCATTTGTGATCCGATACCTGCTGCCGGAACAATAGCATTTCGAATGGCAAGCGGAGCATATCCCACATTGTGTTGGATGGCGTGCCCACATTCATGTGCAGCCACTCCAAGAGCCGCAAGAGAGCTGCCGTTATAAACATCTCTGGAAAGTTTTAACACTTTTCGCCTTGGATCATAATAGTCAGACAGTCTGCCGCCCTGTATTTGAACAGACACATCATAAATACCGCTCTGCTTCAATATTTCTCGGGCTACATCAGCACCTGTCATCCCACTTTTTGCAGGGACTCTTAGATATCTTTCAAATGTAGATGTAACCTTGGCCTGGGCGTAAATAGCCAATATCATTGCAGGAAGTAGGATAATCATGGTGTAATCCCAATAAAACATTGTAATCCCTCCTTTTATTGAGGATATACCCAAAAAGATAATTGTCTTATATATTATATGCTGATAATTCTTTTGTCAAGAACTATACTTCCTCTATATCTACTTCTTCCGCAGGGAATTCCATTATTTCCTTACCCTCATCTATCTGAACTTGAATCGTTTCTTTCGGTTTATATACCGCAATCACTGTTCCTTCGCCGTATGGAGTTATTACTCTATCTCCGACATTCGGATAATCTACTAAATTATCTTCATACGATTCACTCTCATATTTTAGGCAGCACATGAGCCTGCCGCACAGCCCTGAAATTTTCACTGGATTTAGCGACAGATTCTGCTGTTTTGCCATTTTGATGGATACCGGATCGAATTCGCCTAAAAATGTAGAACAGCATATACATCGGCCGCAGGGGCCTATGCCGCCTAGCATTTTGGCTTCGTCTCTTACACCGATTTGGCGAAGCTCTATTCTAGTATGAAATACCGATGCAAGATCTTTCACCAGTTCGCGAAAATCCACTCTGCCATCTGCTGTAAAATAAAAGATAAGCTTGCTCTTGTCAAAGGTGTATTCTACATCGACCAGTTTCATATCAAGACCATGTTTTTCTATTTTTTCAATAGCTATGCTTTCTGCTTCCAATGCCTCTGCCGCATTATTTTTGACTATGGCCTCGTCTTCCGAAGTAGCTTTTCTCATCACGTCTTTCAGTGGAGTTATAATATCTTCGTCTCTTACATCCTTAGGGCCTGTCACAACTTCACCGTATTCTACGCCTCGGCTTGTTTCAACTATTACTTTATCGCCGATTTCAATATCAAGAGCCCCGGGGTTAAAATAATATACCTTTCCGGCCTTTTTAAATCTAACACCCACCACTGTTACCAATTAAAATACCTCCTTAAGGCCCACAAGTAAATTATACCAAATTAAGTTCTTATTTCCTCTAAATTTTGCAGCTTTTAATTGCCTGTAAGTGACATCAATTGCCCTAAGCATAGAATCTGTTGCAAGTATTGAGGAATACTTATAAATCATAGGTTCTAAATCTTGATTTATGAGTGCTGCATCGGCATTTGTTTTTACAATTAGCATATCTCTAAAAAGCGAAATAGTAACTTCCAATACTTCCTCAATCTTTTCTTCAATATCGGAAAGCTCTCTTGCATATATAGCAAATTCAGTATGTCCAGCTTTTTGCATAGTATTGAATATTATATCTGCAATCTTTTGTCTGCTTTCAACAGAAAGCAGCAGCTCTGCTTCTGCCTTGGTAAAATCCTGAATTTGGCATCGGGATACAACCGTAGGAATTAGCTGTTTAATGTTATTTGAAAGCAATATGATAATACTTTCACTGCAAGGTTCTTCTAATGTCTTGAGTAGAGCATTCTGAGCTTGGGGTGTTATTGTATGAGCCTCATGGAGTATATAAACCTTCTTATTGCCTTCCATGGGTTTTTCTGTTAAATCCAATATAATTTTTCTTACTTGCTCAATTTTTATAGCAGCACCATCCGGATGCACATGTATTACATCGGGGTAAACCTGACTTTGGATTTTCCTGCATGTGCTGCAAAATCCGCAAGGAGCCATATTAGTATTTTCACAGTTAGCGGTTTGAGCCAGTTTTAAAGCTTTTTGTGTCGTTTCTTCCTCATCGCCTAAAAAAATATAAGCATGTGATATGTTATCCAATATACCACCTCAAGCATAAATATCAAGCAACAAACCGCTGATTTCATCGACTAAAGCCATTACCTTCAATGAATCCCTATTTTCCAAAAGCAGCTCTTGCGCCAAATCAATCAGTTTTTGATTTACAATTTTAATCATTGACAGGACTTTGCTGCGGCCATAGCGAGTTTGAAAGTAGTTTTCCTTAAAAGAAAAACCTTGAGAAATACATATTTTTAAAAACTCAGCTATCCTCTGTCTATACTCTTTTAAATCTTTAAGTAACATCTTTTTACAAAGTCGCTGGCCAATTTCATTAATTGCATTAAACTCTAAATCCATTTGATATTTTAAATGGGTCTTTTCAGCAACATTTAACTGTTCGGAAAATTTCTGACCGCTTTGCTCTTTATGAATTAATAAATCCTTAGGCAAACCAAATTCCGGCGATAAGCTCACTCTCATACCTTAACAAACCTTTCCACATCCAATATGAAAACCGTGGCACCTCCTACTAATACTTCAACCGGATATGGTACATAGGCATCAGCAGGGCCTGCCGGAAGTGGTGTTACAATTTTTTTCCTCGGCTTACACATTTTTTCTATGATAGCCAAAAGCTCTTCAAGCCTTTCCTCTTCTACACCAATCATCAGTGTTGTGTTACCGCTTTTTAGAAAACCTCCTGTACTTGCCAGCTTTGTTAATCCAAATTTCTTTTGGCTTAATTTTTCAATCAACCGGCCTGCATCATTGTCTTGTACCACCGCCATTACGAGTTTCACATTTATCGCCCCTTCCGATAATTTTTTTAGGTCGGGTCATTGTTTATTTAAAATATTAAAACAGCTTATTATATTTTTATTATACCTGATTTTTCAATCTCAAACAATACGGATTCAAATACATGCTCCGGGTTTTGGGAAGCATCTACTAATCTTGTTCTATTGGGGTACATGCTGTGCACCTTTAAAAATCCTTCTCTGACTTTTTTATGAAATTCCAAGTTCTCGCTTTCTAATCGATCCTTTTCTTTGCGAAGTCGTTTTAATGACTGACTTGGGTCTACATCAAGGATTATAGTCAAGTCCGGCCAATTATTTTTTAAAAACCATCCGTTGATATCCGTAAGTTCCTTTATTCCTAATCCTCTGGCCCAGCCTTGATAAGCCAAACTTGAATCTACAAATCTGTCGCATAAGACTATATAGCCGTCTTCTAATGCCGGAACAATAACTTTTTTTACAAGTTGCGCTCTTGAAGCTGCATATATCAGTGCTTCCGCCTCAGGTACCGGACTTTCTCCTTCCAGAGTCAGCAGCAGTTTTCTAAGTTTTTCTCCCAGTGAAGTGCCTCCCGGCTCTCGAGTTACCAATACCTTAAAACCCTTTGTTCTTAAATATTCGCTGATTTTCTTTACTTGGGTAGTCTTGCCTGCCCCATCAGGGCCTTCGATGGTTATAAGTTTACCTTTCACGCTATCTCCTCTTTGCTTTCATTAAGGTTTTTTATGTGGGTATTATCTTACAGAATTATACAGCAATAAGTTAGGCATTGGATACCACGCAGATAAAGCCTTCTGAAGTTACGCCCTGGCAGTAGCCTCCGGACTTTAATAGAGCGGTTAACACCTCTATATGCTCTTTTTCCATAATCTCGCCGGGCATGAGCAGTGGTACTCCGGGAGGATACGGGACCAATGCCTCTTTTATTACACGTCCTAGGGATTGCTTCAACGGCACATATTCTCCGATAGAATAAAAAGCTGTTTTCGGCTCTAATGCCTTATTAGGCAGTTTATCCGGCCAAATTATGGATTTGGGTATTTTTGTTTTGGCTTTTAGTGAGGAAAGTGCTTTTACAAGGCAGTTTATATCTCTGCTGTTATTAGAAAATGTTATTAAAAAGTAAATATTATACAAATCCGCATATTCAGCGTATATCTTAAACCGCTTTCGAAGAATTTTTTCCACCTGGTATCCCGTATAACCTGCTTGCGAAACATTTACCATAAGTCTAGATAAGTCTATATCGTAAATGCCGTTTTTACCCTTAACCTCAGGTCCTATACAATAAAACGGAGTAAATTTGTTGATGCCGTACCTTGCTTTATCAGCCAAAGCCAAAGCCCTTTTTGCTAAAGCTTTGCCATCAAGCTCCATTACAGCTCGTGATGCATCAAGTGATGCCATTAAAATATACGATGGGCTGGTAGTTGTCATAAGACGTAAGAAATCCTGAAGGCGGTTTTGGTCAATTTTATTGCCTTTTACATGCAGCCAGGCACTTTGCGTAAAAGATGTCAGCATCTTGTGAGGGCTTTGAACCCATGCATCGGCAACCTTACCGGCACACATCGGAAGCCCGGAATTAAAACCAAAGTGCGGCCCGTGGGCTTCATCCACAAGTAGAATCTTATTGCTGCTGCAGACAAGCTTAGAAATTGCACCAAGGTCTGGGCAAAATCCCTGGTATACGGGATTTGTCAGCAGTACTGCCTTGATTTTAGGATTTTGTTCCAGTGCTTTAGCTACAGCCTTTGAACTTACTTGCGTATAAACGCCTAACTCCTGCCATCGTTCCGGCATTACATAAACCGGCCGCCCACCTGTGATAATTAAGCCTGACAGGACTGACCTGTGACTTGCTCTGGAAATTAAAATTTCATCATCCGGTGCGATTGCCGCTCCCATCATAGCAATAACACCTGATGTAGCACCATTTACCAAAAAAAATGATTTGTCTGCGCCATAAAGCTCAGCAAGCTTTTCTTGTGCTCGTTTTATAGGGCCTCTGGGCTGATGAAGGTCATCCAGGCCCGGGATTTCCGTAACATCCCATTTGAACAGATTTTGCTTAAATTCCTCAAATATATGCCCCGCTGCTCTTGCCTTATGGCCGGGCATATGGAATCTAACTGAATCTGTATTTGCATATTTTTTCAGTATATCTAAAAGCGGTGCTTCTATATGCTTATTTACCTTTTTTTTCAAACCTATATACTCCTAAAAAGTATTTATTTTTAAGCATTAACGCAAAAGGTTGCACGGAAAAATTTTTATCTTAGTCTTCAGTAACTACCGCCATAGATGCTAAAAAATCGTCCTGCTCAAGCTTTATCAATGTTACACCCATTGTATTCCTACTCATTTTGGATATTTCAGAAGTCAAAAGGCGAATCATAATTCCGGAGCTGGTACAGAGCATTATCTCATCATTTTCTCCAACAACTCTTAACCCTGCCAGTGGTCCGGTCTTATCGGTTATCTTTTGTATTATTACGCCTCTGCCTCCCCGTGCCTGACATCTGAATTCCTTCTCGTCAATGCGCTTACCGAAACCCTTTTCGGTAACAACCAACACATCATGACCTTCCCGAACAATGTCCATTGACACCACTTTGTCATCGGAACGAAGATTGATGCCCTTGACTCCCTGAGATGTGCGTCCCGTTGAGCTTACATCATTTACTGAAAATCTTATGCTCATACCGTTGTGTGTGCCTAAAATTATCTCCTCATTTCGATCAACCAGTCTAACCCCTATCAGCTCATCATCATCTTTCAAGGTTATAGCTATTAGGCCGGTTCGTCGTGAACTTGCATACTCGGAAAGCAGCGTCTTTTTAACGATGCCGTTTTTGGTAGCAAAAATTAAATAACGCGCCTCATCAAAATCCTTGATGGTTATCATCGTGTTGACTCTTTCATCGGGTTTTAACGGCAGCAGGTTAACTATGGCAGTGCCTCGTGCGGTTCGACTGGTATCGGGGATTTCATACGCCTTTAGTTTGTATACATTTCCTTTGTTTGTAAAGAACATTACAACATGATGAGTTGTACCTACAAAGATATGTTCCACGAAATCTTCTTCCCGAGTGGTAATTCCCGTTACTCCCCGGCCTCCTCGGCGCTGACTGCGATATGCGGAAATTGGCTGGCGCTTCACATACCCGAAATGGGTCTGTGTTATAACTATATCTTCCTCAACTATCAAATCTTCTATATCAAAATCGCCTTCATCATGAGTTATGTGAGTTCTGCGCTCATCGCCATATTTTTGTTTTATCTGGATAAGCTCTTCCTTGATAATGGATAAAACTATTTTTTCATCTGAAAGTATTTTTTGATAGTAGTCTATTTTCTTTAAGAGTTCGGCATACTCTTCATCAATCTTTTCTCGCTCCAAAGCGGTAAGGCGTTTAAGCCTCATATCAAGTATAACCTGTGCCTGTTTTTCACTAAGACCAAAATTCTTTATAAGTGCATCCCTTGCTGTAACGTCATCCTTAGAACCTCTTATGATAGCGATTACCTCATCGATATGGTCAAGGGCTATCTTTAATCCTTCTAAAATGTGTATCCTTTCTTGAGCTTTGGCTAAATCAAATTTTGTCCTTCTTACGATAACATCCTTCTGATGTTCAAGATAGTAATAAATCATCTCACGCAGATTAAGCACGCGCGGTTTATTATCTACAAGAGCCAGCATAATGGCACCAAATGTGCTTTGCATTTGTGTGTGTTTATAAAGTTGGTTCAAAATTATGTGGGGATTTGCATCTCTTTTCAAATCCATCACGATGCGGATTCCTTTACGGTCACTCTCATCTCTAAGGTCGGATATGCCTTCGATTTTTTTATCCCTAACCAATTCCGCAATTTTTTCCACCATTCGCGCCTTATTGACCATATATGGTATCTCGGTAACTATAATGCGATGTCGTGTGGCGTCCATAGCTTCGATAGTGGCTTTAGCCCTCATTACAACAGAACCCCTGCCTGTTGTATACATATCTTTAATGCCGCTGTATCCTTTTATTATTCCGCCTGTGGGAAAATCCGGTCCTTTAATAACCTGCATCAGTTCTTCTACTGTTACATCAGGATTATCTATCATCATTATAACGCCGTCTATAACCTCCGAAAGATTATGCGGCGGTATATTGGTAGCCATGCCCACAGCAATACCCGAAGAACCGTTTACTAAAAGATTGGGGAAGCGTGCAGGCAGCACACTGGGTTCATCTAGTGATTCATCATAATTGGGTATAAAATCAACCGTATCCTTATTTAAGTCAGAAAGCATCTCCAGAGATATTCTGGTCATTCGAGCTTCCGTATACCTCATGGCCGCAGCCGGGTCCCCATCTATTGAGCCAAAATTGCCATGCCCGTCTACCAGCAGGTATCTGGTGGAAAAATCCTGAGCCAAGCGCACCATAGCATCATATATGGCAGCGTCTCCATGTGGGTGATAATTACCCATAACCTCTCCCACGATTGTGGCGGATTTCCTGTGAGGTTTATCAGGTGTGAGAGAGAGCTGGCTCATTGCATAAAGAATTCTGCGATGAATGGGTTTTAAACCATCTCTTACATCGGGTAAAGCCCTACCTACAATAACACTCATGGAATAATCTATATATGATTTTTTCATTTCTTCTTCAATTTTAACCGGTATAATCTTTCCTTTTGGTTCAGCCATTTAACTCTCCCTCCTATATATCAAGATTTTGAACCTCTGCCGCATGTTCAAAGATAAACTGCCGCCTAGGTTCCACCTTGTCTCCCATAAGTATTGTAAAAATTTCATCAGCAGCTACCGCATCTTCTAAACTGACTTTTAAAATGGTGCGCGTTTCGGGATTCATGGTAGTTTCCCAAAGCTGCTCTGCCGCCATTTCACCAAGACCTTTGAATCGCTTGATTTCGGCTCTTTCCCTGCTGTTTCCAAGACTTTCCAATATTTTTGAAAGCTCCAAGTCATCAAAGGCATAGTAATCCTTTTTACCTAAAACCACTCTGTATAGAGGCGGCTGGGCAATGTATATCTTACCTGCTTCAATAAGCGGCTGCATGTATCTATAAAAAAATGTAAGCAGTAAGGTACGAATATGTGCACCGTCTACATCAGCATCAGCCATAAGGATTATCTTATGATAGCGCAGTTTTTCTATATCAAACTCCTCACCAATGCCTGTTCCCAGTGCAGTAATCATTGACCTGATTTCTTCATTGTTTAAAATCTTATCCATTCGTGCTTTTTCTACATTGAGTATCTTGCCTCTCAGCGGCAGTATAGCCTGAATTTGAGGATCTCGTCCTTGCTTTGCGGAACCTCCGGCAGAATCACCTTCCACCAGGTATAGCTCGCAAAGTCTGGGATCTCTTTCTCGGCAATCAGCTAACTTCCCCGGCAGCGTTGTATGTTCTAGAGCAGTTTTACGGCGTGTAAGTTCCCGGGCTTTACGGGCAGCCTCCCGTGCTCTTGCTGCTCCCAAAGCCTTTTCCACTATAACCCTTGCTATGGCAGGATTTTCCTCTAAAAACCGGGATATTCCCTCACCTACTACAGTATCAACAAGGCTGCGAATTTCGCTGTTGCCCAGTTTGGTCTTTGTTTGACCTTCGAACTGAGGATTTGTAAGCTTGACACTGATTACCGCAGTCAGCCCTTCCCTTACATCCTCGCCGGAAAGATTTGCATCCTGCTCTTTTAACAAATTCATCTTGCGCATATAATCATTCATACTGCGGGTAAGGGCTGTACGAAATCCGCTCAGATGTGTACCGCCTTCATGTGTATTAATATTATTTGCAAAGGTAAGCACTGTTTCTAAATACGAATCATTATACTGCATGGCCACTTCAACTTCCATATCATCTCGAGCAGCACTCATGTAGATAGGTTTTTCATGCAGAACATCCCTTTTCCGATTCAAATACTTGACAAAAGATACTATACCACCCTCATAATGAAACACATTGGAATTACCTGTTCGTTCATCAAAAAGCTCAATCCTTATACCTCTGTTTAGAAAAGCTTGCTCTCTTAATCGCTGTGTCAATATATCTTGAGAAAAGACGGTATCTTCAAAAATCTCATTATCAGGCATAAAAGTTATTTTAGTGCCTGTTTCTTCAGTATCTCCTTTTCTGATTACATCTGTTACCGGTTTACCTCGTTCATATTTTTGATAGAAGATGCCTCCATCGCGCTTTACCTCCACTTCCATCCAGCTAGACAGGGCATTGACCACTGAAACTCCTACACCGTGAAGACCTCCGGATACCTTGTAGCCTCCGCTGTTAAACTTTCCGCCGGCATGCAGCATAGTAAGTGCTACTTCCAATGCCGATTTACCTACTTTTGGCTGGATTTTTACCGGAATACCTCTGCCATCATCTTCCACGGTAACGGAATTATCCTTGTTTATGGTTACCTTAATATTTTTGCAATACCCGGCCATGGCCTCATCAATACTGTTATCCACAACTTCGTACACCAAATGATGTAGACCTCGGCTGTCGGTAGAACCTATATACATGCCGGGCCTGAGTCTTACATGCTCAATGCCCTCTAAAACTTCTATTTTATTTTCATCATAAACATTCTTTTTTTCCAAACTTACAACCTCCACACATCGAACCTATTTAAGATTCTTTATAAAATCCGCCCTTTTTGAAAGTGTAGTGGCGGAAATAGGTGAAAATAATATCTTCTTATCCAATATCACTGCTGTTTTTTTATTTTCTCGGACATTATTATATAAATTTTCATCTTCCGTTACAAATCCTTCTTCACGAGATACCTGTAGAAATTCCGACGTATCCTTGGCACAAAGAGCAGTTTTATCAAGAATCATTATCACATCTTTTGTTAAAACTACTTCATCTCCGCCTATATGGATGAACAATCTTTCTCCCCCTTTTTTATTTTATTTTTCATATCTTTTATCATCAGCCTTGTAAAGCTCCTTCTTAAGTCTTCATCATTGATGTCACAACTTATATTATATATCACTTTCATGCAAGTTTCAGGAATTTTAATGTCTTCATCATCTTTAACTTCGATATCTTCTGCTTTAGGTTTTTCTGATTTTTTTATATTACGGATTTGAAATTTGATATCCTTCACCAACGGATACGGCAATTTTGAGTTAATCTTATACATCAAATCAGGTTTTAGTAAATAAAGCTGGTACAGCCATACGTGATTTTCCACACCTATAAAAAGGGTGTTGTTTTGCATAAATGTGGGTTTTGAAATCTTTGAGATTTTTTCTCCCACCATGGATTCATAGCTTGTAAAAATTCTAGCTTCCATAAGCCTTTTATCTATGCAGGTTTTTTTTAAAGAACTCAGCAGTATTGTTCCTATCTTTTCCACTTTTTATCACCCCAATGTGCCAGCTTTTATCGGATATAAAAAGCTTTTTTCTAATATTTCCTCCGGAATGAATTTTAAATCGGTTGTCGTAATAAATACTTGATGATTCTCTTGTCCCAAGATAAGCTGCCTGCGATGTATGTCAAGCTCCGACATAACATCATCTAAAAGCAGTATCGGATACTCGCCTTTTTCGGTGTATAAAAGATTTCTCTGGGCAAACATTAAACATAAAACTGTTAATCTTTGCTGACCTTGTGAGGCATAGTGTTTTATATTTTTCCCGTCGATAAAAAAATCTATATCATCCCTGTGAGGACCAACAGATGTAAAACTTCTGTTTATGTCTTTTTCCCTGTTTAATATGAGCTTATTTTTATAATCTGCTTTAATTAGTTCAGGATTACTAAAATCAATCTCACTTCGATAGCTGATTCTTAAATCATTCCGCTTATGTGTAAATGTTTTAAAATAATCTTGCGATAAGGATGATATCCTTTGCAGCATCTTAAGTCTTTCATTTATCAGCTGCGAGCCAAGTTCTGACAGCTGTTCATCCCAAGGATCCAGAGTTTTTGTCATACCTGGTTTAATCTTTATAGTCTTTAAAAGTGTATTTCGCTGCGTAAGCACCCGCTGGTATCCTTGTAAATATTTATAAAAGCTTGGCCTTATCCGGTATATTAGATTATCTATAAATCTTCGGCGAAGTGATGGTTCGCCCTTGACTAAGTCAATGTCCTCCGGTGAGAAATAAACCGCACTTATACTCGGATCAAGTTCCGACCATCGGCTTTTTTTGTTTTCACCCTCTTTAACTTCCTTTTTTTGATTGCGGTATATAGTAACTTGTCTGTCGATATCACCTGCTTTTGTACTAAATAACCCTTTTAAAAAAGCCAGCGGCTGATCATACCTGATTACTTCCTGCTCTCTAAAGGCTCGAGTAGCTCTCAGTTCTGTTATAAAATAAATAGCCTCTAGTAAATTGGTCTTTCCTTGAGCATTATCCCCGTAAAAAATATTAATTCCATTTTTAAATTCAAGATCCAATTCTAAAAAGTTTCGAAAATCATATAACCTTAAATTATAAAGATACACGCTTTTACCTCCGGTTCACCAGCAGCCGGTTACCGTTAACTTCTACCATATCAGAAACTTTGAGTTTTCTAGACCTTTTGGTTTCTATTTCACCATTTACTTTTACATTGCCTTCTGTTATTGCAATTTTGGCTTCACCGCCGGTGGAAAAAATCCCCGACCATTTTAAAAATTGGTCGAGATTAATCGTTTCAGTGTTTATAAAAATTTCTTTCAACTCCGTCAAGAATTATCACCTCTAAGTCTTACAGGTAAAATAAAATTCTTGTGATTATCAGTTTCCAAAGCTGTAATAATACATGGCCCAGTCTCATCGGAAAAATGCAATTTTATTTTAGGTGAAAATATTGTCTTTAGAGCATCAATAAAAAATCCTGCATTGAAGGCTATCAGCATTTCCTCACCTTCTGTGCTGCATAAAACCTTATCAGTGATGCGCCCCAATTCCGTTTCCACTTGAACTTCTATAGAATTTTCTGCAATATAAAATTTTACCAAATTATTGGTATTACCTTCTCTTGCAAGAACACTCGCTCTTTCTACAGCCAAGCGGAGTTCATCCGTAGGTACAATTGCCGTCGTCTTGGGTTTTATTTGCATAACGGTTTTGTAATCAATAAAATCTCCATCTAAAACCCTTGACGTTATTAGAAATTTTTCCGTTAAAAACTCTACACTGTTCTTACTTGCATATAATTCAAAATATGCTTGTTCATCATCTTCAAAAATCCTTGAAATCTCAAGCAGTGTATCGCCTGGAACTATAGTTTTAAATTCTCTAATATCTGATGCTTCAGTTTCATTTAACTGCTCACAGCACCAAGCTATTCTAAATCCATCCAATGCTACCATGTTTAGAATATTGTCTTTGTAATCTATCAGAGCACCTGTTAACTGCGGCCGAGAAGTTGTATCATCTGCTCGTGCATAAATTGTTCTTTTTATCATATCCTTAAACATACTTTGCCTTAGTCTTATCCCATCAGAAGAATTATTTCTGGAAATTTCAGGAAAATCCATAGCATCAAAGCAGGGCAGTACCATGTTAAATTGGCCTGATGATATATATGCCTTGTTTTCGCGAATATCAAATTCCACTGTATTTTCGGATATTCGGCGAACAATTTCCGACAAAATTTTTGATCCAATTACAATACTTCCACCTTCTAATATACTTAGCTTGTCAGATTCATTCTTGATTTTATATTCGATACCCATGTCAAGATTTGTAGCTGATAGACATAGAAAATCATCATAGGCTGAAAACTTTATTCCGGTAAGTATTGATATAGGGGTTTTCGAAGGTACAAATTTCTCAACTGCAGAAATACCTGAAGCGAGTTCATTTCGGCTGATTACAATTTTCATTGTGTTACCTCCAAAAAGAAATTTAAAAATATGTCATAAAAATATACTTATATGAATAATATATTAATTTAGTAGTAGTAGTAGTAAGTGCTGTGGATATGTGGATAAATCATGTTAATAAGTGTTATATATGATGTTTTAATGTGGATAACCTGTGGAGAATGGGTATAACTTTATTCACAGTACTAACAGTGGCTGTTGATAGTCGAAAATTGTCCACTTTTTATAAACAAGTTGTCCAAAGGATTTCCACAGCTTATTAACTATAAAGGATTTTCTTTTTTAAACTTTCGACAGCGTTAGATAATTGCGAGTCTTCCTGAATATCACGCGTTATTTTATCCCTTGCGTGTATAACCGTAGTGTGATCGCGACCGCCAAATTCTTCTCCTATTTTCGGAAGAGAAAGGTCTGTCAGTTCACAGCATAAATACATAGCTACCTGGCGAGCAAAAGCCAAATCCTTAGTTCGCTTTTTAGATTTAAATTCTTCCGGACTAATAGAAAAATAACTTCCAACTTCTTCCACAATTTGCTTTGATGTGACTTGTTTTGGCTTTCCGTCAGGAAGAATGTCTTTTAGTACTTGTTCGGCAAGCCCGATGTCTATAGGGCAATCGGTTAATGATGAATAGGCCACAACACGTATAAGAGCACCTTCCAGCTCACGTATATTTGTTTCGATCTTTGTGGCTATAAAATTTATAACATCATTTGGAACTATAAGATTTTCCATCATAGCTTTTTTTTGTAAAATAGCAATTCTAGTTTCAAAATCTGGCGGCTGAATATCTGTAATTAGTCCCCATTCAAATCTTGATCTTAATCGCTCTTCCAGTGTCGGAATTTCTTTAGGCGGGCGGTCACTTGATATTACCAATTGTTTATTTGCATCATGCAAGGCATTGAAGGTATGGAAAAACTCTTCCTGTGTCCGCTCTTTTCCTGCTATAAATTGGATATCGTCAATCAGAAGAACATCTATTGTTCTGTATTTGTTTCGAAATTCTACGTTTTTATCATCACGTATTGAGTTTATTAGTTCATTAGTAAATTTTTCCGAAGAAAGATACACAACCTTACATGTAGGATCCTGCTGTAGTATATAGTGCCCAATAGCATGCATGAGATGTGTCTTTCCGAGACCTACGCCCCCGTATATGAAAAAAGGATTATAGGCCTTTGCCGGTGCTTGAGCTACTGCTTGTGATGCTGCGTGAGCGAAGCGATTACTGTTACCCACCACAAATGTGTCAAAGGTATATTTTTGATTTAATGATGGTGTGGTATCTTCTGCCAATGTCTTAGTTTCCGATACTTCATTTAATGAAATGGAATCATCAGGAAGCACCTCAGAACCAAAACCTTCAGGATTAACATTTATAACAACATTAATGTTTTGTTTTAAAACAGAACTAAAAATATCTTTTATTAAGTTTAGGTAACGCTTTTCGATAACAGATTTTATAAAATCATTCGGTACTTCTACAATGGCTGTATCTGCCTCTAAAGCTGCAAGCCTTGTTGGTTTTAAAACCGTATTAAAAGACATATCGTTATTTAGTTCATTGCTTAAAATCTTTAAAACATGCTGCCATAAATATAAAGGGTCAATAGACATAAAAAAACCTCCTCGTGAAAGCGAAGAAAATATAATAAGACCAATTAAATAATACCAGAATAAACAACTTCATTCAATCAATAGAAAAAATATTATTGTTTGTATTTTTAGGCATGAGGCATAATTTCTTGACAGTTAATTATATTATAAGTTATAATCGTGATAACTAAAAGCAGAATTCATAAGAAATATTTTTCGTATAAAGAGGT